>JBGPMX010000241.1:0-7243 GCA_041487215.1 Planctomycetia bacterium
CGCGAAGCGGGATCAACTGCGCTGCAGTGCTGCGGCGTCGCTGCGGGCGGCAGAACCTCAGGTGCCCGTTAACGCCGAACTCAATTCCGGGCGACAGCCGTGAGTCGAGCCGTGAGGGCTCTGGCGTAGCTCCCGGCGATGGTGAAGACCAGGGCGATCGCCGAGGAGAGCGCGGCCGCCGGGGAAGTTCCGTACGGTGTCTTGAGGTGGGTCACCCAGGCCGCGAGCGTGACGCAGGGGACGGCAAGGCCGACGGTGAGCCCCCAACGCCAGGCGCCCGCGGGTTGCGCGAAACCGAGTACAGCGGCGGCCAGGAAGAGCAGCACCGCGATGATCGGCATGTCGTCGCTGAAGAGCGAGGCGAAGCCGATCACAAACCCGAGGAAGAACCCGAGCCCGACAAGCGATCGCTCCAGATCGCGCATGCGGGCTTTGTATCGCAAAGCATCTGCCGCGTCAAGCAACGAAGAGTGACGGTACTAATCGCCCGGCACGCGAGCGCCCAGTGGGCGCTCCCACTCGAGCACCGACCACTCGCGCGTGCGGAAGACCGGGCGCGCCATCGATACCGGGATCGCGCCGACCTGATCCGACGCGAGCACCACGTAGTCGATGCCCCACGGCCCCGCCATCGCCGCCAGGCGCTCAGGCGTCGGATCCGCGTAGAACCCGTTGATCATCTGCTGACGCTCGAGCACGCGCTCATCGAGTCCCGCGTAGAAACGCGCCAGGTAAACATGCTCATCGACGGCGCGGCGGCCCGCCCACCCGCTGATCGCGTGCATGCCGTGCGGGGCTGCGCCGAGCAGTCCGAAGGGAGACAGCACCCGCGCGGCCAGCGGCGTTCGCGAGCGCAGGTACTCGATCGTGTTCCAGCAGTCCAGGCTGAAATGGACGGGCCGGGGCGTATGCCCCAGCGGCCGTGCAAAGCCCTGCGTGACCTCGTACGCCCGAACCCACGCCGTGCAGGTTAGCAAGACCAGGCAGGCCCCGAGGCCGATCGGCAGCGCTCGGCTCGCGAGTCGGTGCGCCGGGATGGGCACGCCGCGTGGCGTGGCTGCCCTGCCCGCGTGTGCCTGCCAGCGCACGTACGCAAACCGGCAACCCGCCAGCCCCGCCAGGAACGAAAGCAGCGACAACCAGGGGAGGAACTGCCCGCCTGTTTCGTGCGGAGTGAGGAACCAGAACAAGGAAACATAAACCAGAAAGATGCCCCAGGTCGTCAGCACCAGAACAGCCAGTGCCGTGGCCGACGAGCTCCAGTCGATAGGCCGCGGAGCGCTCAGCCAGGCGCCCGCGGCTCCGACGACCAGCACGAGGACCCCCACGGCGACGCCGCCGCTCAGGTCCTGGAGCGACTTCATCCCGCGCTGGCCGTCTTTCACGCTGCCTCGGGGGCCGCCCGGCACTTCGCGGGCGGCTTCGCCCGCCTCGCGCGCCCGGCTGTTCGCCCAGAGCACGCGCCAGAAATAGCCCGGCGCCCAGCGCGGGGCGGCGGCCAGCACGTCCGCGCCGCGCGGCTCGGTGGCGGCCGCCGCCGCGGCCAGCAGACCGAGCATCGAGAGCCAGAGCAGCCATTGCCGCGGCCGGCACCACACCACGACCATGGCAACCGCCGGAAGAGCGAGCATCGCGAAGTTCACCTTCGCCAGCACCAGCGGCGGAACGAAGGCCAACGCCACCGCTCCCAGGGATTTCTCGCCGCGGCTCAACCAGGCCCAGCTGCTCGCCAAAAACGCCGCGCCGAGCGCTACGCCATTGCCGACCGTGAACGAGCTCCACGCGCGTTGCAGCCCGTCGCTGGTGAGCGCGTCGAGTCCCAGAGCGGGATACGGCAGCGCCGAGAGCGCGATCACCGCGGCGAGCCCCCACGCGCGCGAGCCCGTGAAGGACCGGGCGAGCACGTAAAGGCCGCAGGCGATCGCCAGCCCCACCAGCACGAACCGCTCCCGGTGCATGATGTCCAGATGACTGCCGCCACACAGCGACCACCACGCGGAGATCTGCACGTCGCTGAGGTAGTGGTATTGCAGCCCGAGCGACTCGGGGAGAAAGCCTGCCCAGAAGTAGCGGTACGGGCTCTGCCGGGTCCACTCCAGTGCGAATGCGCCGTGCGACAATTGGTCCCACGGCACCGTGCCGACCCAGCCGTCCCGGTCCCGGCGCAGATACACGATCTTGTCCTGCCGCAGCACGGCGGAGCCGGCCACCGCGAGTAAGAGGACGATGGGGACCAGCACGGCCGGCACGCGGCTCGGGACACAAACGTCGTCGTCGCGGGGCCGCGCCGCCACGCGGTGCTCAGCCGGCAGGGTGAACGCGCGGCACACGTCGAGCGCCCGCGCAACGGCGCGCCACAGACCGAGCCCGGCGAGCACGCCGGCCAGGCACCACCCAGCCGCGCGGCTGCCCGACCGGTCCGCAGCCCAGAGGAGCGAGGGAACGGCCCCGTGCCCCAGCAACAGGTACCAGGCATAGCGCGAGCAGGCGATGCCGCGCCCGCGGCAGATCAGCCAGACGAGTCCCGCCCCGACGCAGCACTGGCCCATCGCGAGCAGGACGACGCGGAGGATCAGGCGGGCCGGGTCGAGCGGCAGCGCGCTGTGGGCGCTGTATAGTCGGCCGGCCAGCCACCAGGCATACACACACCCGACGGCTGCGGCGGCGACTACCAAAAGCGGGCCGAATGTGCACGGCATCCACGGGCGACGCTCGCGCTCTTCCAGATCATGGAGCCATGGTGTGCCGGGGCCGTCGAGCGTGCTGGCCGTCTGCATGCGTCGCATCCCTGTCTCGAGCGAAAGATCGTGGCGTTTTCGTGCACCGATCGTGGTGCACAACTCCCATCACCCTGCCCGGTTCAATCGAGGTATCCCAGCTCGGCGAGCCGGGCTTCGATGAGGCTCCGTTCGCCGTTCGCGATCTCGAGCGGCTCGCCGGGACACGCGTTCCGGTCGATCGCCTCCATGGCGTCGAGCATCTCGTGCGCCCAGCGTTCCGCGTCGCCCGCGGCGTCGATGGGCTGCGGGGCCCGTTCCAGCGGGTCATCCGGCAGATCGTAGAGCGCGATCTTCGGAATCTGCCGCGCCTCGCGGCTGTGCCGCACGCGCTGGTACTCGACCCAGCGGCCCAGGCCGCCTCCCCAGCGTGCCCAGCGTGCCCGTCGCGCCACGTCCTCGGCGGACGCGTGGCGGCCCAGGACGTCCGCATAGAGCTGTGCGGCGAACGCCTCGGCCGGCAGCTCTGCCCAATCCCTGATCCCGTTCGTTTGCCGGCCGATCAGGCTCAGCTTGTGCCGGCTCGTGCGTACGATGCGCTGGCGCAGTGTCCATTCCATCTCGTTGGAGCCGGGTCGCAGGAAGCGTGACCAGTACTCGGCGTACGCCGGCCATCCGTTGCGTTCCCCCGCCGAGCGCGGTACCAGAGACCGGCCGGTCCAGGGGTGCTCGGGGCGCTCCCAGCGCCCGAGCTCGCCGACAAAATCGAGCAGGGTCGGGGTGAGATCGGCCAGCGAGCACTGGCCGCCGACGGCACGGAAGTCGCCGGGGCGGGCCCCCGCCGCGCTGTCCGGATGGCGAATCGCCAGCGGCACACGGATGACGTCGTCGAACATCAGGCAGGCGTGGCCGAGCCGATAACAGGACGTGGGGTCGTGCCCTTCGCCGTGATCGCCGAAGACGACGATGATGGACCGATCGATTGCCGCAAGCTCCTCGAGCCGCCGCACCAGCGAGCGCAACCGATGCGCGTCGAACCAGGCGAGCCCGTCCAGGTACCATTCCAGACCGCGGCGCAGCCCGTCCTCCCCCTGGACAATGCCGCGGTGCACGGCGTGCAGCTGCTTCTTGCACCCGCCGTAGTCGAACCGGCCGTTCGAGAACCAGCGCCCCAGGCGCGGCTCGATCCGGGCGCGGTTGTGCGCCAGCCAACGGCTGTTGATCTCGTCGTCGGCCGGCGACTTCGAGAATCCGTAAGGCAGGTGCACGTCCAGGTAGTGCAGCAGCATGAAGCGCGGCGAGTCGGGGTAGCAACCCCACCACGCGAGCGCCTGCTCGGGATCCGACACGACCTGCTCGAAGCCGCGCGCCAGACCCACCGGGTTGAGGAACCGCGGCACGTCGCTCATCAGAAGCGTGCGGTACCCCGCGCGGGCAAGCATCTCGGGGAGCGTGGGGACGGCCGCTCCCAGCGCGGTGCGCATGAACGCCCGCACCCCGTGCTGCGGCGGGACCAGACCGGTCAGGATCGAGGCGTGCGAGCTGGTCGTGTACGGCGCGTTCGCGATCGCCTGGGTGAAACAGTACGCACCGGCGACCAGCCGATCGAGCTCGGGTGTGGCCGGCGGGCCGTCGATCCCGAGCGCCTCGAGGTGCGGCCGAACGGGCGCCCACGCCACGCAATCGTAGCGCAGGCTATCGATCGACAGCAGGATGATCGATGGTTTGTCGCGCATGAGGCGGACGGATCCCACTACTCGACGTAGCCCAGATCGCGTAGCCGGTCCTCGACGGCAAACATCTCCTTGCGCGTGCCGCGGAGTGGGCTGGGCGGTCGGGCATGGCGGTCGACGCGTTCGAACAGCTCGAGCGCGCGGCGGTACTCGGCGCTGCGCGGCCGCACGCAGTCTTCGCGCCGCGGATGCGCTTCCAGCGGGTCGCCGACGAGATCGTAAATAGCCGCCTTGGGGATCGGTGCGCTCTTGGCACGCTGCTGGAACAGCCAGAACAGGCAGCGGCGTGTGATGGGGCCGCCCCGCGCGGCCCACCGGATCAGGATGTTCCAGCGCCGCTCGTCGTCCGCAGGATGCCCGCCCAGGTCGCTGCACAGCTTCAAAATGTATGCCTTCGTGTCCAGCTCGCTGAGCTCGCGGCCGTAGCGGAGGTCCCGACCGATCAGGCTCAGCTTTCGGTCCGGCCAGCGCAGCGTGCGCTGCCGCAGGGTTTCGATGATCCGCCCGTTGCGTCTGCCCTTCCAGCGCTGCCAGAACTCGCCGTACGCCGGCCGCACCGGCATGCGCCTGCCCGACATCGCGGGCAGCAGGGATCGCCCGTTCAAGAAGCCGACGGGGCCGCGGCGCAGCCCCTGCTGCTCGGCCAGCTCGGCCCCACCCGCGAGCTCGAGCAGCGTCGGGACGAGGTCCACCAGGCTGCACTGCTCCTCGACCAGGCAGACGGGGGCATGCACCGGGCGCGGCACGGGATCGCTGAGCTCCTCGATCCGTTGCCCGGGCATGCGCACGGTGAGCGGCACACGGATGACGTCGTCAAACATCGCGCAGCTGTGTCCGAGGCGAAAATTGGACATCGGGTCCCGCCCCTCGCCATGGTCCCCGAACGTGGCGACGATCGAGGAGTCGAAGACGCCGTCCGTTCCAAACCAGTCCACGATCCAGCGCAGCGGCCCCCGGTCGATCCGTTCCAGTGCCTTCAGGTACCAGCGCAGGCCGTCGGCCAGGCCGCTGGCACGCGAGACGACCTGCGAGTGCAGCATCCGCGCGTGCCGCATTACCTGGCGCGGCCGCTCGAAGCGGGCCGGGCGCGGCGACGCGCCCTCGCACAACGCCCCCATCGATGCTTCCAGCTCGTCCAGCCAGCGCACGTTCTCGTCGAGCAGTTCGGCGCTGCGCAGCGCGCGCGACGGCTTGCGGAACCCATAGGGATCGTGCAGGTCGAGCAAGTGGATGAGCAGCAGCCGCGGGCGGTGCTCGTGGTCCTGCCACCAGCGCCGCGCCGCCTCGAGGTCTTCGGTCACATCGTCGAAACCGCGGTCCAGCCCCACGGTGCGGAACAACCAGGTTGTGTCACTCATGAGCATGCTGGCATAGCCGAGCGGGGCGAGCATCTCGGGCAGCAGCAGCACGTCCGGTGACAGGCCGGAGCTCATGAAGCTGCGCACTCCGTGATCCGTCGGGATGCGGCCGGTGAGGATGGAGGCGTGCGAGGTCGTGGTGTACGGCGCGGTGGCCACCGCCTGCGTGAACGCGTAGCTCCCCTCCATGAAGCGGTCCAGGTGCGGCGTGTGCGGCAAGTCGGCAATGCCGACGGCGTCAAGGTGCGGGCGCTGCACCTGATAACTCACGCAGTCGTAGCGTAGGCTGTCGATGCTGATCAGCACGATCGATGGGGGCACGGTTTGGTCCTTGAAAGGAGCCTGCGGCCGGGGCGATTGTTTTCCCGTGTGGGTATCACGCCGCCTCCGTTTGAAAGCCGGCGCCGGCCGAGCCGGGCCGGCGCTGCGCGAACGAACGCACCGGGAGCTCGCGCCGGCGCGCCACGCCGGCGCGGCGGCCTCGCGCACCGAGCGCGGAGAGTACCAGGAGGTGCACGCGGCTGCGCCAGTGCGGCGGCACCGACCCCCGGAACACGGCCGGGGACGCCTCCACCAACTCCATCACCGTCGCGCTGTCCGAGGTGGACCGGATCTGGAGCGCGCGGACGCCGCGCTGCCACGGACCGGGCTCGCAGGCGATCTCGAACGATTCGGTATCCCCCCGCACGTACGCGTAAACCTCGCCGTCCGCAACCAGCCGCGCCAGGCCGCCGACCAGGCGCCAGCCGTTCCGGAACAGCTCCCCGGCCCGCGCGTCCCCCGCCTCGAGCACGACTGGAAAGAGCTCGTCCAGCTCGTGGGGTGATCCCGGCCGCAGGCGCCAGCTGCACGAGGCCAGCGGCGATTGCCCGCGCCGCGGGTCGCGCACGGTGAGCCACGCGGGAAACAAACGGCTCAGGAAGTACTTGTGCCCCATGGGCACCAGCGTCGCCCGGCCAATCTGCACGGTTACGGTGTACGAGCCAGCCGCCTGGGGCGCACAGAGACGGGCCGAGAGACGGTGGTAGCCCGGCTCGATCGCCAGCCCTTCGGCGTGGTTCTGGGACACGCGCCACTCCAGGTTCTGCCCCTCGTCGTCGCCCACCATACGCACCCGCGCGTCCAGACCCCGGAACGGTTCGGCGGCGTACAGCCCGATCTGCATCTCCAGCGCCGCGTTCGGCTCGAGTTCGCGCGTCACGCGCCCCTGGCCGTCGAGCAGTCGCACGTCGACGAGGGCGAGCGGCGTCTCGCCCGCCCCCTTGTCGCTCGCGTTGCCCACGGCGCCCGGCCCGCCGCCCGAGTACGCCACCCGCTTGCCCCGCATCTCGTACGCCGCGGCCACGGCGTCAATGTCCCCATATTCGAGCAGCTGGCCGTGATCCAGCCAGAGCCCGGTGGTGCAGATCTCGCGGCAACGCCGCGCCGAGTGCGA
>JBGPMX010000242.1:0-7242 GCA_041487215.1 Planctomycetia bacterium
ACTTATCGGGCTGTGGCGGGCCGGGCGGCGGGGCGCGGATTTCTGCGGCCAGAGTCACACGATCGAGCATACCGAGAAAGCGGCGGCTTTTCCACGGCGATGCCGCCCGCCTCACGCCTCGGTCAGCGCAGCGGTGGGGTCGGGCGCCCCGCGCCGGGCCGGCGCCTGCGCGTGCCGCCGGCCAATTACCGCACTTCGAGGATTGCGCGCAGGGTCTCTATTACCTTGGGCCGCCGCGTGAACTCTTCGAGGCCGTAGCGCGCCTTTCTTCGCCAGTTCGGGCGGTCCTGCGACGTGCCGGGAACGTTCTGCGGCTTCGTCTCCAGCCAGAGATCCTCGAGGTTCACGAGCAGCAGTTGGGCGGGGCTGGCCGCCAGGTGGAGCAGCACGCCGCGGCAGAGCTCGCACATCCGCGCGACGGACAGCGGCGCGCGCGCGGCGTTGCGAGCTCGCCCATCCCGGTTCGTCAGGCGCTGCGCGATCAGGAACCGCACGATCGCTCTCTGCAAGGCCGCGCGGTTGCGCCGGCCGGTGCGCAGACCGCGCGCATCGATCAGGCCGAGCTCGAGGAAGTCATCGAGGTCGAGCCCCTCGAGGAACGCGGCGAACGGCGGCATGTCGTGGGTGTTGAGGCTGGCGACGCATCCGCGCGGGACGGGGGGGAGCGGCGAGTCGCGCCCGGTCTTCGCTTCGTACTGCGCCACGTACATGCGGAGCACCCGGTGGCGGTCCATCGACGCGTGCACGCCGCGCGGGACCGTACCCAGGTCCTCGCCGACCACAAAGCTGCGATTCCCATGCGACTCGAGCGAGAGCACGGCGTAGAACTCGTCGGGGCGATACCGCACGTAAACCCCTTCACTGGCCTCGAGCCCCTCGGGAATCCAGTACAGGCGATTCAGGTTCATGACGTGATCGATGCGCAGCGCCCCGGCGAACTTCATGTGATGGCGCAGGCAGGCGATGTAGTAGCCGTAGCCCTGCTCGCGCATGTTCTCGGGGTGGGGGGGTGGGAAGCCCCAGTTTTGCCCCTTGGTGAAGACGGCGTCCGGCGGCGCGCCCCCCGAGACCCGTGATGCGAAGAGCTCGCGCTCGCGCCACACGTCGTACCCGTCCGGATGCACACCCAGCGGCAGATCCAGGTAGAGCATCGGACGTCTTGAGCCGCCCGGGGGCGCGAGCGACGCCAGCTGCTCCTCGGCCAGCCACTGCACGTAGAGGTGGTAGTTCTTCGCTTCCTCGCGGTAGTCCGCTTCAGTAACGATGCCGTTGCGCACCGGTCCGGACCACTGCGGCCATGGCGCCTGCCTCTGTTCGCCGACGGCGCGGAACCGCGCATAGTCCTCGGCGTACGGGTGGTTGCGGACGAAACGCCGCAACGCACCTTGTCGTGGGGATGGCTTCGCGAAGAACGATCGCGCGAGCTCCGCCAGGACACGGCGTTTGACGGACGCGACCCCCCGGTAATCGACCAGCGGAGCGGAACGGAGGGCCGCGACGCGGTCCTGGTGATCGGGGGAAGCGATGATCCGCTGCGCGGCCTCGCAGCCCTGGAGCTCCGGGATCCGCGTCACGTCCAGATAGAGCTCGTTCCAGAAGAGACGGCTGGCGGGCGAGTAGGGGCTCGGATCGAACGGCTCATCGAGAAAGGCCGCCAGAATCGGCAGGGTCGCCACCGCATCGGCTCCTTGCGCTGCGGCCCAAACCATGAAGCGCCGGAGGTCCGTGAAGTCACCGCTGCCCCAGCTTGAAGCCGAATGAATCGCGTATAGGGGAGCAAAGAGCCCGGTCATCCGTGCCTCGCCGCCGCGGTCGGGCACGTAGGCCTGGACCGGCGCGCAAAGGAGTAGGCTGTCGAACCGCTGTGCGCCCGCATCGAGCGTGAGGCGATGGTAACCGGTCGGCAGCGGCTTCGGCACGGCGAGGCGCCGGGCGGCGTAGGGAACGCCGCTGATAGAAATAGTCCGGAGCACGGGGAGCCTCCTCAGGCGCGTCGACCACGATTGCTTCTCGCCCGATTCGAGCTCGATCGTCGCGCGTACCGCGGCCCCCTCGAGGCGGGTGGGCAGGCGGATCTCGGCCTCGATGTTCTCTCCCTCCCAGGCTACCACGACCGGCTCGAGCGAGCGCTGCCAGAGCTGCTGTCGCCGCGCGCGCAGGGCCGCGTGTGCCTGATCGGGAGTCTCGATGGCTGCGCCCAACGCGTGGAGCACGGCCACGAGCGCTTGCTCGGACGCCTCGTGGCGTTTGCCGCCGACGTCACGGTAGCCGGTCTCGACCCCGTAGGAACGAGCGAGCTCCTGGAGTTGGCGGGAAGGTCTGCTCATTTGCGGCAGGAACATGATGGCTATACCCAACCTCGCGATGCCGACTGGACGCAGCCTCTAATGCGCTGCGGCGTGAGCTCGCGCAGGCTCTGCACGCGGAGGTGGGCGGCGGCGAGCGATTCCGGCGAGTGCCCGGTGCTGACCAGCGCGATACTGGTCATGCCGCCCGCGTTGGCGGCCGCGATGCCGGCCGGAGCGTCCTCGACCACCGCGCAACGGCTCGGCGCGATCCCCAGTCGGCCGGCGGCGAGCAGGAAGACCTGGGGGTCCGGCTTGCCGCGCTCGACGTCCAGGCCGGTGACCACGACCGAGATCAGGACGCGTACGCCGAGCCGGTCGAGCGTCAAGAAGATGTTCTCGGGCGGGCCGGACGAGCCGACGGCGAGTGCGAAGCCGGCATCGTCGAGCGCATGGATCAGCTCGGGTGCACCGTCCATCGCCGGGAACCGCTCGGCGACGATCGCCCGGTAGATCGCCTCCTTCTCCGCATCCAGCTCGGCGATTTTCCCGCTGGTCAGCCGCTGATCGTGCCAGAGCTCGGCGATGATCTCGCGGCTGGTGCGGCCGAACACTGCCGCGAACTGCGACTCGCTCACGCGGAGGCCATGGTGCGTGGCCAGCTTTCCCCAGCTCTCGCAGTGCGCGTGGTACGAATCGACCAGCACCCCATCGACATCAAAGATAACGGCCATGCGTTCGCGAGCGACAGTCCGTTTGCCGGCGGAGCTCAATGGTTTCTCCCTCTTTGCCGTGATTTGAGGAACGAACGGGTTGTCCTTATGGGCCCCTTTTCCGCCGCGGCCGTCGCCCAAGAGGCATTGTCTGAAAGCGGGGTTTCGAGTACACCACGCGTCCCTTCTTGTTGGAACGGAAAGGAGTCTTATGAAGCGGTTCCTCTGGTCCCTCGCCTTTGCCTGCCTTGTGGTGTCCGGATCGGGTTGCTGCTGCTGGCCGTGCGCGCGCTACTACGCGCCGTGCGAATCGCCGTGTGGCGTGCGCGTAGCGCCCCCGCCCTCCGCCTGTTGTCCGTAGCATAATTCCGCGGGAGGAAGGCGACCGCCGCGGTCGAGCGCCTGGCGGGTGATCTCGTTTCACCCCGGCCGCCGGCGCCGGGGGACCGGCATGCGCTCATCGCACCGTCTCCCCCGCGCCCGCCAGCGCGCTTCGGAGCGGTTCCAGGTGCTTCTCGTAGTTCTTCCACCGTGCCAGTGACGTGGTGTAGATCGGCTGCCGCACCTGCCAGCTGCTGGCCGTCTGCACCGGCCGCTTGTTACGGTGGAACATCAGGCAGGCGTCATGCCACTCCAGCCCGCAGAACGCGACCAGCGCGCGGCTCACCGCCTGCTGGTTGCGCACCAGCTCCTCGTACGACGCCTCGCACACGGTGGCCGGCAGCACGGCGCGCCAGTGCGCCATGAGACGCTCGTACTGTCGGTACACGAAGCCCAGATCCGCCAGATCGTAGGTGTACGGTAGACGGTGGGTGAAGTTCTGGAAGTAGCACGAGAGGCACACGTCGAGCGGATCGCGCGTGCAATGGATCACCCGAGCGCCAGGCAGCAGGATCGCGAGCAGCCCGAGGTGCAGGTAGTTGGTCGGCATCTTGTCGGTGACCCGCGCGGCACTGGCGGAAACGGAACGCAGGCGGTCCAGGTATGTGCGAGCCAGCTCGTGTGCGGTCGCCTGCTCGAGCGCGCGCAGGCATGCCGGGTAGGGGGCGCCCAGCCGGCTCGGCAGGTCGCGTGCGATGCGGTCCAGGTCTTCGCGCTCGCCGGCCCCCGCGATGCTCGGGTGGCTCGCCAGGATCTGCTCGACGAGCGTCGTGCCGGAACGCGGCATGCCGACGATGAGCACCGGCAAGTCGCTGGGAGTGCCGAGCGAGGAGAGCCGGGCGATGAGCTCGGGCGAGAACAGAGATACGATCGCGTCAATGCTCGCCTGGTAGTCTTCGCGGTTGAACGCGACGCGTAGAAGCTCGTTCGCCGCCTGGTAGTGCCGGAACGCCTGGTCGTACCGGCTGGCGTCGTCGCAGAGCTTGGCCAGGGCGTAGTGAAGGTGCGCCCGCTCGTCGCGCGAGAACGCCGGATCCTCGAGCAGCTGCTCGAGGCGCGCGATCGGGGCCTGGTCCGCGGAGCGGTAGGCGTGCGCGAGCGCCAGGTTGTAGTGCGTCTTGGCGTGCCGGGGGTTCTCCCGGAGCGCTTGCTCGTAGTGCCGCGCCGCCGCGTCGAAATCGCCCTGCTCCTGGAGCAGGTTGCCGAGGTTGTAGTGTGTCTCGGGATCACGCGGCTGGAGCGCCAGTGCGCGCTCGTAGCACCGAGCCGCCTCGTCGAGCTCGCCGCGCGCCCGGCGCAGGCTGCCGAGGTTGACGTGTGTCCCCGCCAGGTTCGGCTCGAGCGTGAGCGCCTTCTCGAGACACTCGAGCGCGGCGTCCCATCGCCCCTGCTCGCGGTAAGCGACCGCGAGATTGCTGTAGGCCGCCGCGTAGCTCGGCCGAGCACGAATCGCGTCCTGGTAGCAACGCAGGGCGCCGGCCGCATCGCCTTGCGCGCGCAGCGTGTTGCCCAGGTTATTCAGGGCCAGCGCGTGCGATGGGTCGAGCTCGAGCGCCTGCCGGTACGATGCGATGGCAGCGTCGAGACGCCCCAAGGCTTGCAGCGCGTTCCCGAGATGCACGTGGAAATCGGCGTGGAATGGGTTCTGCTCGATCGCTCGCCCAATCCACTCGACCGCCATTTCCTGGCGGCCGGTCTGGTGCGCCACCAGCCCGAGCAGGTGGCAGGCGTCGGCCTGGTCGGGGCGGGCCTCAACGATCTCGCGGTAGATGGCCTCCGCCTCGTGCAGCCGTCCCGCCTGATGGTGTGCGATCGCCGTCGTGAGTGCACGGAGCACATGGGCCGGCACTTGCTGCGCGGGCGTCGTGCGCGGCTCACCGGGGCGGCGCGGCGGCGCGGTCTGTTGTTTGCGCGGACGATTCTTTCGGCTCAGGGCTGTACCCCCCGTCATCTCCTAGAACCGGCGGTTTAAGACCGCCGGCACTCCATCCGGGCATCCGGTCTAAAACCGGATGTTCCTGGCATCCGGCCTGGCACCCGGTCGTGCCCACAACGCTGCCACGCTCGACCCGTCACGATGCGGCCGGAGCGGCGCGCGGGGACTTGGCGTCCGCCTGCTGGAGGCGGCCAGGCGGCCAGTTCCAGAACAGCAGCAGGGCCAGCAAGCCGACCGCCGGAGCCAGACCGGCCAGGAAAACGCCCTCCGTGTACGAGCCGGTCCGGTCGATCCACTCGCCCATGATCGGGTGCATGTACGCCGTGCAGACCCAGGTCAGAAAGCTGAGCGTCCCGGTCACCTTCCCCTGGTGCCGATCGGACAGCTCCTGCGTGAACGTGTAGTAGTTCGGGAAGAGCCCCAGCGCGCCGAAGCCGATCACCAGCAGCAGGCCGAGCAACGGCCAGCCAGCCGGCAGAACGGCCGCGATGGTACTCAGCGCGGTGAAGAGCGCGCAGACGAAGAACAGCGCCAGGCGTGCCGAATGGATCCGCCAGCCGCGCCGCACGAGCTGCTGCGTGGCCAAGCCGACCAGGATGCTCCCCGCGTCCGCCGCAAGGTAGTAGGCCGAGGTGAAGTAATCGACGAACGCCCGGTCATAGTGGTGGAATTCGCGCAAGAATTTGGGCAGCCAGGCGCGAAACAGGTGCCAGCAGAGATTGATCATCACCACCACGACGGACAGGACAAGGAAGCGTCGCGCCAACGCCCCCCACGAGCGCGTGGTGACCTCGGGTGGCGCCGTCTCACCCGGCCGTGACTGCGCCGCGGGCGACGCGCGGGCGACCTTATGCGGCGTGCCGATGGCGTCGCCGTCGTCGCCGCTCGCCCGGATCATGGCCGATTCCTTGCGCGCGCTGGCTGGCTTCTCGGTTGTGGAGTGCGGGCTGTCCGCAGCGCCGGACGGGCGCGCCAGGTCGCCGGGACGGACCAGGACGAGCCACGGGACGGTCCACAAAAGGCCCAGGGCGCCGATCACCTGGAAAGGGCCTCGCCAGGTCCCGTGGACGTCGCTGGTCATGGCGCGGACCACGAGCGGCGTGAGGATGGCGCCCATGGCCGCGCCGCTCTGCAGGATGCCGTTTCCCAGGGGCCGGTCGCGGCGCGAGAGGATCCGCTGGGATACTGTCAGCGCACAAGGCCACTGGCCGGCTTCGAAGAAGCCCAGCATGATGCGGCACACCAGCAGCGTCTGGAAGCTCGTGGCCCAGGCGGTCGCGAAGCCGGCCGCCGACCAACCGACCAGGACGGCGGGGTACATCCACCGAATGCTCACGCGGTCGGCGATGAAACCGGTGACCAGCGCGCCGATGGCGAAGGCCATGCCGAAGCCGCTCTCGAGCAGGCCATAGTCCCGGTCGTCGAAGCGGAGCCCCTGCCGCGCGAACTCGGCCTTGATGTCCGTCGCGACCTGCGAAAGCGTCTGGCGATCCATGTAGTTGAGCATGGTCGCCAGCAGGAGCAGGCCGCACACGTACCATTTCCAGGCGGCGGGCCGCACGCGAGGGGAGGGGCTCATCGGTTACTCGCTCGTACCGAGGCCGGCGGCGGCATCGCGCGCCCCATTGATCCAAGACAGGATGGTGCGGTACTCGCTGCTCGCCGCGCCGTCCGACCAGCGGCGCTCGCCCCCGTGCGGAACCGTGCTCGACCCGACCACCCCCTCGCTGTCCGCGCTGCCCAGAGGCTTGAGCAGGAGCAGGCTCTTCTCCGGCTCCGACAGGTTCACGACCTTGAGCGCGGAGCGGTAGTTGTCCCGCACCAGTTCGTCCGTCCAGCCCCCGTCCGCGGGCGCGGTTAGCTTGAGGATACCGTGGTTGTGATGGCAATCGACGCACGCCTTGCCGCCTGGCCCTTTCGCGACGAA
>JBGPMX010000243.1:0-7241 GCA_041487215.1 Planctomycetia bacterium
ATCGCCGGCCGGATCGGCCGCACGCCGGCGGCGGTGGCCGGCCTGCTGCACCGCGGGCTCAAGGAACTGCGAACGCGGCTCGCCGAGAGTATTTGAGCGACGATGAACAATCCGCCCGCCAACCGGACCGAAGCAGCCGGCAGCCTCGACGACGTGCTCGCGCGCTACCTCGAGGCCGAGGACGCCGGGGCCGCGCCCGAGCGCCGGGAATGGATCGAGCGCTACCCGCAGTTCGCCGACGAGCTGGCCCTGTTCTTCGGGAACCAGGATGAGGTGAGCCGGGTGGCCGCGCCGCTTCGGCCCGCGCGTTCACGGTCCGGCGACACTTCGCGCCCCTCCGCGGACCACACGCCAAGCGGCGACCGGAACCCGGCACACGCCGTAGCGCCGAGCGCGATGCGCCGGGTCGGCGACTACGAGCTCATCGAGGAGATCGCCCGCGGCGGCATGGGAGTGGTGTACAAGGCGCGTGACGTCCGGCTGCAACGCCTGGTAGCGCTCAAGATGATCCTGGCGGGGCGGTTAGCGTCCGTCGAAGACCTCGAGCGGTTTCGCAGTGAGGCGCGTGCGGCCGCCGGTCTGGACCATCCGCACATCGTGCCGATCTACGAAGTGGGGGAGCACGAGGGGCAGCCGTTTTTCGCGATGCGGCTGGTCGAGGGGGAATGCCTGGGGCAGGACCTGCCGCGCTGGACGCGGCAGCCGCGCGCGGCCGCCGGGCTGGTGGCGCGGACCGCCCGCGCGGTGCACTACGCCCACCAGCACGGCATTCTGCACCGCGATCTCAAGCCCGCGAACATCCTGGTCGACGCCGACGGCGAGCCGCACGTCACCGACTTCGGCCTCGCCAAGCTCGTCAACGCGGACAGCCACCTCACGCACTCGGGCGCGATCCTGGGCACGCCGAGCTATACGGCGCCCGAGCAGGCGTCGGGCAAAACGGAGCTCGTCACCACGGCGGCCGACGTGTACAGCCTGGGGGCGATCCTGTACGCGCTGGTCACCGGCCGGCCGCCGTTCCGCGCCGACAACCCGATGGACACGGCCCGGCAGGTGGTCGAGAACGATCCGGTCCGCCCCACCGTGCACAACCCGGATCTGGACCGGGACCTCGAGACCATCTGCCTCAAGTGCCTCGAGAAGGAGCCGGCGCGACGGTACCGCTCCGCCGAGGCGCTCGCGGAGGACATCGAGCGCTGGCTGGCGAACGAGCCGATCGAGGCGCGACGGACGAGCCGCGTGGAGCGAGCCTGGAAGTGGGCACGGCGGCGCCCGGCGCAGGCGGGGCTGGTCGCGGTGAGCACCGCCGCCGCGCTCGCGCTCGCCGTCGGGATGGTCTGGCACAGCAAGCGGCTGGAACGCGAGGTGGATCGCGCCGAGCACGAACGCGCACGCGCGGCGGCGAATTTCCGCGACGCGCGCGACGCCGTCGAGCAGATGACGCTGCTCGCCCAGGGCGAACTGGCCGACGTTCCGCAGATGCAGCGCGTACGCCGCGCACTGCTCGAGAAAGCCCTTGAGTACTACCAGGGCTTTCTCCAGGAACGCGGCGACGACCCGGATGTGGAGCGCGAGGCAAGCCTGTCCTACAAGCGCGTCGGCGATATCCACAGCTTCCTGGGCAACGCGGCGCAGGCCGAACAGTCCTACGCGCAGGCCATCGCCCTGCTCCAAAAGCTCGCGGACCGTTTCCCCGATGCGCCCGATTACCGGTTCCGGCTAGCGGAAGCCCGCATCGGCTTGGGAAACCTCCAGAAACAAAACGGCGCGCCGCAAAAGGCGGAAGCTGAGTACGACCGCGCAGCGGAGCTGCTCGGCGCGCTGGTTCGAACAGCGCCGCAGGCCACCGCATACCAGACGGCGCTGGCGAACTGCCGCGTCGTGCAGGGCATCTTGCTGCGCGATACGGGCCGCGACGCAGCGGCCGAGCGGCATCACCGCGAGGCGGTCGCAATCTTTCAGAAGCTGGTGGACCACTCCCCCGACCAGCTCGCGCTGCGGCGCGGCCTGGCACAATGCGAGGCAAACCTGGCGAGCTTCCTGTCCGACGAGCGGCGCTACGCCGAAGCCGAGGCGCTGCGGCGCCCGCAGATCGATCTCCTCGAAGAGCTCGTGCGTCAGAGCCCCGACAACCCCGGCTACCGGGGGGCCCTGGCGCTTGGCTACTGCAACATGGCACTCACGCTCCAGGCGATGGGAAGGACCGAGGAGGCCGAGACGGATCACCGCAGGGCGCTCGAGCTGCGCGAGAAGCTGGTCGCCGATTTCCCCGACGTACCAGAATACCAGCGGTTCCTGGCCGGCAGCGCGAACTACCTGGGCGCTTTGCTCCAGGCCACCGACCGCCCGGCCGAGGCGGAGCAGGCGCATCGCCGCGCCCGCACGCTGCTGGGGGCGCTGGCCGATCGCTTTCCGCGCGTGCCCGCCTACCGCCGCGAGCTGGCGCTGTGCGAAGAGAAACTCGCCGGGATCGACGGGGCGACCGGCCGCACGAAAGAAGCCGAGGCCGGCTACCACACAGCGATGGACCTGCTCGCGGCCCTGGCTACCGAGGTGCCGCAGGTGCCCGAATATCGCTGGGCCCTGGCCTACAACTACCGCTGCCTGGGGCAGCTGCTCAAGTCCGCGCGCGGCGAGGAGGCGGCGCAACACTACCGCCAGGCCATCGACATCCTCGACCGGTTGACGCACGACTATCCGGACATCCAGCAGTACCAGAGAGATCTCGCCATCTGCCAGGAATGGCTGGCATCACTGCTCGCGAGCCAGGGCGCGCAGGCGGCGGCCGACGAGGCGTACGCCCAGGCGACCGCCATCCTCGAGCGGCTGGTCGCAGAGCCGACCGCTGACGCGACCGATACCTGGGAGCTGGCGCTCTGCTACAACCGGGTCGCGCAACACGTGGCGGCGCACGATCTCGATGAGGCGACGGGGCTGCACGAGCGGGCCCTGGTCCTCCTGCGCGGCGCCGCGGAGGCGGCGGTGCCGAAGTACCGCCGCGAGGCGGCCATCACGCTCGAGTGGCAAGCGGGCGTTGCGGCGCAGGCGGGCCGGGCCGACCAGGCGTCCAGCCTGTACGACGAGGCGATGGGGTTGCTCGAGCAGATCCAGAACGACTTCCCGGCTGATCCGACCAACCGCTGGGAGCTCGCGCTCTGCCATAAACGCATGGCAGAACGGCCGCCGCATGCCGACGACATCGACGCGCGGATCCGGGCCTACGAGCGAGCGCTCGAGCTTCTGCGCGCGCTGGCCGCCGACGTGCCGAGCCGGGCCAGCTACCGCCGCGAGCTCGCCTCCGCGGCGGGTTCGCTGGGCAGCCTGCTGCTCCGGGCTGATCGATCCAAGCCGGCGCGCACGGCGTACGAGGAGAGCCTGGCCACAGCCACGAAGCTGACAACGGATTTCCCCGCGGATGCGTATTACGTCCGCGCTCTCGCGAACGCCCAGAACGGACTGGCCTGGTGCCTGGTCGGCTGCCCCGATATCGAGCTTCGTGATGCGGCGCGGGGCGTCGCGCTGGCGCGGCAGGCGACCGACGCGATGCCGGAGAACGGCATGTATTGGAACACGCTTGGCGTGGCGGATTACCGCGCCGGGGAGTGGGGCGACGCGATCGAGGCGCTGAACCGATCGAGAGAGCTGCTCGCGGGCAAGTACGAAGCCTTCAACACGTTCTTCCTGGCCATGGCCGAGCGGCAGCGGGGAGACGCGGACGCGGCGAGGCGCTGGCACGAGCGGGCTATCGCGTGGATGACTGAGAACATGCCCGACGACGAGGAGCTCCGGCGCTTCCGAGCCGAAGCGGCCGAGCTTTTCTCCGTTGCCGGCTCGCAGCCCTGATGGCCTGCCCTGGCCCGAAATTCCCGCATATGCGCTTCGATCGGCTGCGTCTGGTGCCATGTCTCCTAGAGGGGAACCGCGCAGGCGGGATGCCGCCGGCCCGGCCGGGGGGCCGGTAAGGGCGGGGCACGGCGTCGCGCCGGCCGGTGGTCATTGACCGGCGGGCGAAGTGCGGTCAGGATGTTTCTTCCTGCCCGGCTGCGCCCTTAATCGGCTCGCTTGGCCGGTTCCGCTTCACCGCCTGGCGGCGTCGATCTGCCGCCTGACCACTCGCATCGTAGTTGTCGTTCGAACCAGCGGCTGGAGGTGCTTCCATGCGCGATGGCATCGAAGAGGTTTCGCTTTCGATCGTTGCGGCGCGTCGCCCCGTGCGTGGCCGCAAGCTGCGACGCCAGCGCAACGGCGGCCGCCGGCCGGGCTACTTTGAGTTGCTCGAAGAACGCACGCTACTCTCGGTGCAGCCGCTGCACGACCCGCCTCCCTGGCAGGAAGAAGGCCCCGGTCCGATCACGGGCGGACTGCTCGAAGGAATTGCGAACCAGCCCGCGGCCGGCGCCATCCAAGCGGTCGCGCCGCACCCCTTCAACCCCAACATCGTTTTTGTGGGAACGGTGAACGGCGGAGTTTGGCGCACGCTGAATGCGGCGACTCCCGGGCAGGATCCGACCTGGCAACCGTTGACGGATCACGAGGCGTCGCAGTCCATCGGCGCGATTGCCATCAGCCCGTTCGACAAAGCGGGCAACGCGATCAATGCAAGCACGCCCCTGGCCAACCTTGTGCTGTACGCAGGGACCGGTAGTGTGGCGAGTTCAGGGATTCCCGGGACAGCCACCGGAATACTCAAGAGTGTGGACGGCGGCAATACATGGTCCTTGCCGGTGCCTGACGCGACTCGATTCTTCAACGGCGGGAATGGGCTACGAGTGACGAGCATCGTGCCATCACGGGCCAACCCGAACGTCGTCCTCGCGTCCACGATCGACGCCACGGCAACCGCCGGGGGTATTTACCGCAGCACGGACGGCGGTGTCCATTGGAAGGCTGTTGCCGCGGGCAGCGGTCTGCCGCCCGGTCATTTTAATGTGACGTCGCTCGTCGCCGACCCCAGCAATGCCCAGGCGGCATACGCTGCGATACCCGGTTCGCCCTTCGCCGCGTTCATTTTCCGCAATTCGCCCGGGACAGGTGCCGGGGCAGCGGGCGGCGTTTACCGAACGACCAATGACGGCATGACCTGGACTGCAGTGAATGGTGCGGCCGGCATGGCGATCCCAGGCATCGCCGCCTCGACGAACATTAAGCTGGCGGTCAGTGCCGCCGCGCCCAATCCGATTTATGCGGGACTGGTCACCGCCGGAGGCAACCTGAGCGGCCTGTTCCGATCGGTGGACCAGGGCGCACACTGGGCGCCGCTTAGCATGCCGGCAGACGCCGATGGCGGCATTCATCCCGGAAATCAAGGAGAGATCCATTTCTCGATCGTGGCCGACCCCGCGAACGCCAGCGTTGTTGTGGTGGGTGGCGATAGGGAACCGAATCCCGCGGCAGGCGGCAACATTGGCCCCGGCAACTCGAACGCGGCCGGCTGCCAGAACTTTAGCGGTCGCGTCTTCCGGGGAACTGTCACCAACGCCGCCGGAGCGACCACCTGGTTCCCCAGCGTCTGCGCCTTCGCGAATAGTACCGCGCCCCACGCCGATTCGCGGGCTATGGCGTTCGACGCCGTCGGCAACATCCTGGAGGCTGACGACGGGGGGCTCTTCAAGCTTTCCGCGCCCGGCGATGTGAACAATCGCGTCTGGCTGGCCAAGAACGGCAACCTGCGGATCAGCGAGCAGTACTCGGTGGCTTACGACCGCGTCAACGACGTGATTCTCGCGGGCGCCCAGGACAACAGCGCGGCGGAGCAGCGGCACCCACGCGATGGCTTCACCTGGAACGCGATCAGGCAGGGTGACGGAACGAACCAGGCCGTCGATGTGGTGGATGCGAACACGGTTTTACGCTACTCGATGGAGAACACCCTGACCGCGTTTCAGCGGCGTCAGTTCGATGCCAGCGGGCAGCATGTCGCGAAGCCCAACGAGGTCGTCCTACTCGCTCGGGCGCCGGCAACCCCGCCCGCGCCTTGCTCGACGTTTGTCGTAAACGGTCTCTGCTGGTTGTCCGGCCTGACGCCCGCGGACGCGAACGCCGGTTTCACCGGGCCGATCCCGTTCGCCGTCGACACAGTCGACTCCGCGCACACGCGGCTCCTCATCGCGCGTTCGAGCCTGTACGAAAGCAAGGATCGCGGGGACACGGTCACCCGCATCGGACCCGCGCCGAACGGCACGCGGTTCAGCGCCGTCCTGTACGGCGGCATGGACCTCAATCCTTCGGGTACGCCCAGCCCGAATCCCGGCCTGATCTATGCCGCGCGCGGCAATCAGCTCTTCGTCAGACCCAATGACATGCTGGGCTTTTCGCCTCGCCTGGTGACCGCTCCGCCTGGCGCATGTCATGGCGCCATGAATGCAGCGGGAGCAGTGATCCCCGACGTCTCGGCAAGCAGCCCGATCCTGGACCTGGCCATCGACCCGGACAACCGCCGCGTCGTCTACGCAGTCGACGGCGCGCGCATCTTCAAGAGCGCGGATACGGGAATCACCTGGTGTGACATCAGCGGGTCGCTATCGGGCAAGGGCGCGACGCTCCGATCGGTGGAAGTTATCAAGACCTTCGGACTCGATGACGTCCTGATCGGCGGCAAATTCCCCGAGCTCATCGGGCCCAACACGGTCGCCGTGGGGGGGATCTACCACGCTATCGACGTTGCTCCCACGGTGATGCCGGCGTGGACGCGGCTTGGCGCCGACCTTCCGAACATTCTCGTGACCGACCTGGATTACGACGCGGCGAGCGACGTCCTGGTGGCAGCCACGCTCGGACGCGGCGCCTGGACGCTACGCAATGCGAAAGACGCCCTGGACAACCCGGTGAAGCTGCTGATCCAAGGGGACGACAATCCCGGTCAGCTCGAGGATCAGATCTATCTGCGGCGGGATCCGGCGCACCCGCTGCTCCTCGAGGTGTTTGTCAACCACGATCCGGGGACGGATCCGCCCGACTATGTGAAACGGTTATCGACCGTTCACGGCATCGAAGTCCTGGCCGGGGAGGGAGACGATACGGTTACGGTCGACGGCACGGACGGCCTGATCAACGTAGCCGACTTTTTGCTGGACGGGGGTGCAGGCCAGAACACGTTGCGGCTGATCGGCGCGGCCGGGCAGAGCGAACTGAGCGGCGACGCCGCGACCGGCGGCACGGTCGCGGAGAGCCGGATCTCCGGAGCCGGGCTGGTGCAACGCGTGGCCTACCAAAACGTGGCAACGGTCGATCGCCAGTTGTCC
>JBGPMX010000244.1:0-7234 GCA_041487215.1 Planctomycetia bacterium
CCGAATCCGCGCCGGACCCATGCACCGCAACCTGCGCGGCGTCGTCCCGGACCACGTAAGGCTCCAGGCAGTCCTCGTCCAGGATCGAGACGCTGAAACGGCACGTGCCGCGCGCGATTGGCAATCCCGCCGGAAACGCGATCGTCATCTCGGCCAAGCCGTCCGCCACCGGCAACGCGACCCGGTCGCTCTTGGTGTCGAAGCCGGTGACCAGACTGCCGTCGGCCGCGAAGACGCAGACCGCCATCTGCGCCGCGCCCACCCGTTCCAGGAACCGGTAGGTCACGCGGAGCTGGAACGGCTGACCCGGCGCGAGCGCATCGAGCGCACGCCCCTGCTCGTCGCAGACGCGCGCCGCGACCACCTCGGCGCGCGCGGACCGGTCCGCGAACGACCGGTCCCGGCTCGGCCAGTACGCCACCGGCGACCGGTCGCTGTGCCGGAAATACTGCTCGATCGCCTGCTCGACCGGCCCGTCGCAGGCGATGCGGCCGTCGAGCAGGAAGACGCCGCGCGTGCAGAAGTGTCGCACCGCCTCCATGTTGTGCGAGACGAACAGGATCGTCGTCTCGCTCCGCTTCAGCTCGCGCATCCGCGCAATCGATTTGCGCTGGAAGGCCAGGTCGCCGACGCTGAGGATCTCGTCGACCAGCAGCACGGCGGGGGGGAGCATGGTGGCCACCGAGAACCCGAGCCGCACATACATGCCCGAGCTGTACTTCTTGACGGGCAGGTCGATGAACTCCTCGAGTTCGGCGAACGCCACGATGGATGCGAAATGCCGCTCGATCTCGCGCCGCGACAGCCCGAGGATCGCGCCGTTGAGGAAGATGTTCTCGCGGCCGGTCATTTCGGGGTGGAACCCCGCGCCGATTTCGATGAGCGTCCCCACCCGCCCCTCGGCCTCGACCCGCCCGGCGGTCGCTAAGGTGATGCCGGCGATGAGCTTGAGCAGTGTGGACTTGCCGCTGCCGTTCGGGCCGATCAGGCCGACGACCTCCCCCCGCTCCACCGTCAGCTCGACGTCGTCCAGCGCCCAGACGTAGTGCCGGTCCGCCAGGTCGGCCGGCGTGACCCGCTCGAGCACGCGCGGCGGCTGGAAAAGATCCCAGAGCCGCCCGAACGCCGACCATCCCGTGAGGGATCTCGGGTAGCGCTTGCTGGCGTGCCGGATCGCGACGGCGGGCATGGACGCTCCTCTTCACCAGGTCGGCGAAACCACGGCTAAACCAGGTCCGCGAACTTGACCTGGGCGTTGCGGAACAACCGGCACGAAATCCAGAAGGCGAAGAGCGCGACGCCACTCGCCACGGCAAAGGCCAACAGCCGCGGCGGCTCACCGAGGACCGTCGCGCGGCGGAAGCCGTCCACGAACGTCGCCATGGGATTCGCCAGGTACAAAGCGCGGTATTCCGCGGGAACCTGCTCCACGCCGTAGATGACGGGGACCAGGAACAGCCCGATCTGACAGAGGATCGGAGCTCCGTAACGCAGGTCGCGCGCGATCACGCACGCGGCCGCCATCACCTGCACCACGGCCAGCGTCAGAACGACCTCGGAGAAAAGGATCGGCCCTAGCCAGAGCAGGTTCCAGTTCCACCGCACGGAATCGTGAAACCAGGCGATCAGGGCCAGGTACGCGATCGATCCGAACGCGAAGTCGAACAAAGCGCTGAGGACGGCGGAGAGCGGGAACGTCTCGCTCGGCACCCGCACCTTGGTGAGCAACCCTGCGTTCGCCACGATCGAGATCGTCCCGTAGATCACGCCCGAGGTGAAGAGGTTGTAGGGATGGAGTCCGGAGTAGAACCGCAGCAGCGGCGGCAGGTCGCCCGATTCCGCCGGCCGTTGCAGCACCCCGAAGGCGAGCCAGAGGATGAGCGTCATGACGATGGGGTAGAGCACGGCCCAGCCGAGCCCGAGCACCGCCTGCTTGTACCGCGTGGAAAAATCGCGCCAGACCAGCGACCAGACGATCTCGCGGTGGCGGTAGATCGAGCGGACGTAATCGAGAATGACCACACGCCCTCCGGAAAAACGGCAATGCTCCGCGCCACGCATGCGTAGAGGTTATTTTCGTGCGGGCCCTTACCGCACGACCGGTACCGGCTTGCCCCGGTAGCTCAGGTCGAGCGCCTCGACGGGGTGCGCGACCCAGATGGGCCGGCGTGCCGCGCGGATGCGGCGGCCGATCTGCATCAGGCAGCCGGCGTTCGCGGTGAAAACCGCCTGGGCGGCGGTGGCCGCGATATGGAGCTCTTTGCGCGCCGCGAGCCGCTCGGCCATCTCCGGCTCCGTCAGGTTGTACGTGCCCGCCGCACCGCAACAGAGCTCGGACTCCTCGAGCGGAACCAGTTCCAAGCCCGGTATCATCTCGAGCAGCTGCCGCGGCTGCGTGCGGATCCTCTGCGCGTGCACCAGGTGACACGCATCGTGGTAGGTCGCCCGGATCCGTAGCTCGCCCGTCGGACGCACCGGGCCCAGCTCCACCAGGAACTCCGTGATGTCACGCACCTTCGAAGCGAAAAGAGTCGCGAGTCCAGAGTCCGGAGTCGATCGCCGCAGATCCTGGGTATCCCGCTCGGACCGCGGCGCTGGCATGCCGTGTCCGTCTGCGTTCTGGTGGCCTTCTCGTCCCGAGCCATGGACGCTCGACGCGCGACGCGCGACTTCTTGCGCCACATGCCCGTAGTCTTTGAGCATGGACCCGCAGCCGGCCACGTTGACGATGATGGCGTCGACTGCCGCAGCATCCAACGCGCGGCAGTTCTGGGCCATCAAGCCGAGTGCGGGGAGCTCGTGCCCGGCGTGATAATGAATCGCTCCGCAGCACACCTGGGCGCGCGGCACCAGCACGTCGCAGCCGTTGGCCTGGAGCACGCGTGCGGTGGCCCAGTTCGTCTCGCGGAAGACAACATCCCCGATGCAACCCGTGAAGAGTGCCACGCGTGCCCGCCGCTTGCCGTGCGCCGGCAGCATTTCGGGGAGCCGCGGGCTGAAGAACCGGAACGGCGGCAGCATGGCCTGGAGCTGGCGGAGCCGCGGGGGCAGCAAGCGAAACGCCCCCACCCTGTCGAGCAGCCGATCGAGCCCGAGCACCTGGGCCAGCCGGGCCGGCGCGGTCGCCAGCCGCACGCGCCGTGGGTACGGGAAGAGCCCGAACAGCACCAGGCGGTGGAACCAATCGTGCGTCTTCGAGTCGGTGCGCGAACCGGCCGCCGCCGCGGCGCTCGGAACCTGCTCCATGGCCACGCGAAACGGCTCGATGAGCCGCCCGTATTGAACTCCGGAAGGGCAGGCCGTCTCGCACGATCGGCAGTCGAGGCACAGCTCCAGGTGGCGGCGCACCTCGTGAGTCAGATCGAGCCGCCCGTCAGTTACGGCGCGCATCAGGTATATACGCCCGCGCGGGCTATCCATCTCGGTGCCGAGCTCGAGATAGGTGGGGCAGGCCGCGGTGCAAAGCCCGCAGTGCACACAGTCCAGGAACAGCTCGTAGGGGATGCCCGCATCCACGGCTGGCTTGGGAATTGCCGGAGCCGTCTGCGAGATTTCGGTGGCCATGTGCGTCTCTTCGGGAAACGGGCGCGCCGTGGAGCAGCTCATTCTACCAGGCGTGCGATGCGGAACGAACCCGGTGTGAGGAAGTCATCGGCTCAGAAGCCGCCCCGGGTTCAGAATGCCGTGCGGATCGAGCTTCGCTTTGAGTTCGCGCATCAGCCAGGCGTCGCCGCGCGGCTCGCCCCAGACCGGGAGTGTTTTCTTCCACGCGCTCGGGCAGCGCCGCAGCACCAGATTGCCGCGTGCGGCGACCGCCGCCGCGCGCAGCTCCGCCAGGCTTGCCGCCACGGCATGCGGTCCCGCGCCGGCCGGCGTACGGCCATACGCGATGCCGCTGCCGGCGTGCGCTTGCACGGCCCACGCCACCGGCTGCCGCTCGGCCCGCTCCAGCAGGCTCACGGTCGCCGAGGGCAGAAAGTTCGCCTTGAACATGACCGAATCCGCCGCCCCCGCCTGGAACTCCGTAAGGCGGCGGCAAAGCGCGTCGCCCGCGTCGTCCGCCAGGCATTCCAGATCTCCGAAATCCTTGAGCTCCTGGCGCAGCTGATCGCGCTGCCAGCCCACGGCATCGAGGTTCTCTTCGAACAGGATGACGAGGGTCCAGCAAGTCGCCGCCGCCGATCCCGCAACCGAGCGCAGCGGTTCATCGAGGCAATCCGCCGCCGCACGGTTCAGGAGCTCTATGGCGGTCGGCCGGGTTCGGCTGGCGGCCAGGCGGTCGAGCGCCTCGGCGGCGCGCACGGGCGAATCCAGCCCCATGCGCACGACCGCTCGGGCCTGGGCAAGCGGCCGCAGCTTGAGCGTCACCTGGGTGATGATGCCCAGCGCGCCGAGCGATCCGGTGTAGAGCTTGCACAGGTCATAACCGGCCACGTTCTTCACGACCCGCCCGCCCGCCTTGGTCTCGTTCCCGTCCGCGTCAACCACGGAGATGCCGATCACGTAATCGCGGAAGGTGCCCAGGGCGTAGCGTCGCGGTCCGCTCGTGTTCGTAGCGATCGCCCCGCCGAGCGTCGCCTCGCCGCCGCGCGGCACGTCGACCGGCAGCCGCTGCCCCTCGCCGCTCAGGATCTTCTGAAGCGACGTGATCCGGATGCCCGCCTGCACGGTGACGGTCATGTCGCGCGATGGGTAATCGATCACGCGATCGAGCCGCGTCGTTTCCACGGCAATCCCCTCGCGCTCGCCGGGCAGCCCCAGATGCATCAGCGTGCCGCCGCCGACCGGGTAGATCGCCGTCTTGTCCGCGGCGGCGACCCGCATCACCTCGGCCAGCTCGGCCGTGTCGCCCGGCGCGCACCGCGCGGCCACGCGGAGCTCCGACTCCGGCAGGCCGTTGCTCCCGGAGTGCACGTGGGCGGCGCCGACGCGGCTCCGCAGTTGTTCGGTGACACGTGCCCAATCCGTCATCTCGGTCCTTTCCGTGCCACGGAGAGCGAGTGCAACAAGTCGGCCGTGCTTCGCGGCGGCGTATTGCTTTGCATCCTACCGAGATCCTTCGCTTCGCTCGTTCCTCGCTGCGCTCAGGATGACAGGGCAATCGCGCGCGGCGGTTGATCGCCGAAACCCACCCGATGAATCCTTCGCTTCGCTCGTTCCTCGCTCCCGGACACGGCCTAGAGCGCCGCGCGGCGCGCGGGGCGTTTGCGTTCCACGCAATGCGCCGAGCCGGGGAACAGCTGGGCCGGGCTGCAGCGGCCCGCGGGGTTGAACACCTCGCGGATCCGGATCATGGTCGCGAGGTCGTCGGGCGAAAACATGCGCGGCATGAAGTCGATCTTCTCCACTCCGATGCCGTGCTCGCCGGTTACCGACCCACCGCAGCGGATGCACTCGTCGAGGATCTCGTGGCTCGCCTCGAGCACCCGCCCCACCTGCTCGGGATCCCGCTCGTCGAACAGCAGAATGGGGTGGATGTTGCCGTCCCCCGCGTGGAACACGTTTGCGATCGCGATGCCGTGCTTCTCGCCGATGCGGGTGATCTCGCGCAGGATGTGCGGCAGCATGGTGCGCGGCACCACGCCGTCCTGAGTGCAGTAACTGGGGCTGAGCCGCCCGATGGCACCGAACGCCTGCTTGCGGCACTTCCAGAGCAGCTGCCGCTCGGCCTGGTCGCGCGCCAGCTTGACGTCGCGGCAGCGGTTCTGGCGGCAGATGGCCGTGATCTGCTCCGCCTCGCGGTCGAGCCCGGCGGCCAGGCCGTCCACTTCGATGAGCAGGACCGCGCCGGCGTCGAGCGGGAAGCCGTAGTGGAACGCCGCCTCCACGGCCCGGATGATGAGCCGGTCCATCATTTCGAGCGCGGCGGGCACGATACCGGCGCCGATGATGTCGCTGATCGTGTTCGTGGCCGCCTCGACTGACTCGAACACCGCGAGCAGCGTGCGCTGCGTCTCGGGGTCCCGCGTGAGCCGCACGGTCGCACGGGTGCAGATGCCGAAAGTCCCCTCGGCGCCAACCATCAGCCCAGTCAGGTCGAAACCCGGGTTGTCCTCGGTCGGTCCGCCTGTCTCGATGACCCGGCCGTCGGGCAGCACGAACTCGAGACCGAGCACGTGGTTCACGGTGACGCCGTACTTGAGGGTGTGCGGGCCGCCCGAGTTGGTGGCCACGTTGCCGCCGATCGTGCACGCCCCCTGGCTCGAGGGGTCCGGCGCATAGTGCAGCCCGGTGCCCTTCAGCTTGTTGGTGAGCCAGAGATTGACCGCGCCGGGCTCGACAACGGCGTAGCGGTCGCGGGTGCTGATCTCCAGGATGCGTTTCATCCGCGTGAGCGCGATCATGACCCCGCCGCCCACCGGCAGGCAGCCGCCGGCCAGGCTGGTCCCGGCCCCGCGCGGCACGAAGGGAACATCCAGCTCGTTGCACAGCCTAACGACCTGGGCGACCTCGTGCGTCGACACCGGAAAGACGACGGCGTCGGGCGCGTTCTTCTCGATCACGTACCCGTCGCACTCGTAGGTGATCAGGTCGCTGGGGGACGTAAGAATCTGGTCGGGCGAGAGCATCTCGCGCAGCCGGTCGAGCAGCAGCGCGGAGCCAGGACGGGAAGCGGTCGCCATCGGGGTCACGCCTTCTTCAGCTTGTGGCCCAGCTTCACCGCGACGAGCCCGCTCGGCTCGACGATCTCGAGCGAGCGTGCCACGTACGCGCCGACGCTCTCGCCCTTTGCGAGCGGCGACATGCTGAATTCCAGCAGAATCATGGTTTCATTCTACCCGATTGCAGCGTGCCAGGGTGTCTGCTAAGTTCGCCGGGATGGTGGCGAAGATCGAGTACATCGAGCAGATGATCGCGCGAATGGAACAGGCGGCCGACGCGAACCTCGCCACGCCCGGCCGCCAGGGACAGGTCGTGACGCTCAGTCCCGAGACCGCCGGCGAGGTCATGATCACGGGCGATCTGCACGGGCACCGCAAGAACTTCAACCAGATCCGCCGTGTCGCCCAGCTACCCGTTCACCCGCGCCGGCACCTCATTCTGCAGGAGGTCCTGCACGGCGGGCCGGTGTACCCGAACGGCGGCTGCATGTCGCACACGCTGCTCGAGGACGTCGCGAAGCTCAAGCTTGATTTCCCCGATCGCGTGCACCTCCTGCTGTCGAACCACGAGCTGTCCGAGCTCACGGAGTACGCCATCAAGAAAGGGGGCGTGCTGCTCAACCTCGTGTTCC
>JBGPMX010000245.1:0-7215 GCA_041487215.1 Planctomycetia bacterium
AGTGAAGAAGTTGTGCTCCAGTCTTGACGCAAGTTGAATGAGGGCGGTGGGGATCGAACCCACGACCATCGCATTAAAAGTGCGGTGCTCTACCGCTGAGCTACGCCCCCGAACCAGCAGGACGGCGGGACCGCGTTGCATCTCGAGGCCCGGGTCGCTGCCACTTCCCACCCGCGCGGCACCGCGCGGGCGCAGAACGATACTCTACCAACTGCGGTGACCCTTTTGAACTCGCGCTCACGCGGACACGTGGCGCCACGGACAGCGCGTGCAATGAGTCGGCCGCGAGCAGGTGCGCTCTCTCTTGGCCGCCACCCAGATCCTTCGCTGCGCTCAGTGTCTTCCGAACAGTGACGATCTACGGACTACTCACCTGGCACCGGCTCGAATTCCACCCAACGCGTCCGCACCCCGCGCCCCGTCGCGAGCTCCCAGACCGGCGCTTCCGCACCCGCCTCGGACCGAAACACGTGCGCGGCGCGGTGCGGGCCGCTGCCGTCGCTCCAATCGAACGTCACCCGCGTGGCATCCAGGTTCCTCGTTTGATAGGCCAGGTGCAGCTCGCACCGGGCGTACCGCCGCGCGCCGTTGTTCCGGAACCGCACGCGAACCGGCGAGCTCGGCGCACCCGGCAGCTCACACGAGCCCCAGCAAAAACTCTGCGACCAGAAGTCGTTCGGCTCGCCGCCGCGTCGCGTGATCGCCCAGTCTTCCACGATGGGACGCCAGGTGCTGCCACCATCCGTCGAGTATTCGATGGCGTGCTTCACGGCCGGGTCGGGCGGGTTGCCGGACTGCACGTGGGCGGCGGCGTACAGCGCCACGGCCGGCTCGTGCCGGGGTGACGCCAGCTCGAGCGTCACTCGGTCCGTCCCGAACGCGCCGTCCACAAGGTGGGCCCGCGCCTGGTCTATATTTGGCCCCGCCGATACCACCGCGCGTCCGGAAGCCATGAAGCGGACGCGCGTCGCTTCATCCCGCAGCCGCGGCAATACCGACCCGTTCGCCTGGCACACGGTCCGCAGCGTCAGACTCGAGTCACGCAGCACGCGGGCGCCCGCACCGAACCGGATCAAGTACTGCCTCCGCCCCTTCACACGGTCCGTGAGATCCATGCCGTCGCTGGAGGAGCCGCAGTCCTGCCACGTCCGCCCCTGATCGGTCGAGACCTTAACATTGCAGCGCGCGTTGCCGCTCAGGACAAGGCCGTTGCGTCCGCCGGCGTCGTAGATGCCCCACGGTGCCTCATGCGCGGGAGTGGCCGCGATGATGTACGGTGTGTAAAACTCGAACGTCACGTGGTCGCCGCTCTCGTCCGTCACCGCCTCGCGATAAGGCCCGCTGAAATCCGGCCGGTAGAGGTACACTGCGTTGGCGTATCGGGCCTGCCCGGGCTTGTAGCCCGCCCCATCTTGCGAGCGATACATGTGGTCCGGCTGGTTCACCCACGTCCTCGATCGCTCGGGACCCGGCACGCCGCCGGTGTTGTAGTTGCGGCCCCAGAAGACGAAGGTCTTGCCGTCGTCCAGGCCCGGCTCGGGATACCGCCGCAGCGTCTCGCCGCGCCGCAGGTGGACGATGGGCGGCACGCCGCTATAGCCGGCGAGGTATTCGGCCGTGTTGTACTCGCGGTAGGCCGATCCATCCTGCGGGTGCAGGCCGCACACCAGCCAGCCCCGCTGCTTCTCGGGTGCGAAGCGGCGATCCATCATCCGCGGCAGGTCGGCTCGCACCTCGGGGATAGACAGCAGCGCCGTCCCCTCCCGGTTGAAGACGACGGTGGAGAGGTCGTGGTCCAGCAGCACCCACTTGCCATCCCCGTAAGGGCCGCCCGTGACCCAGACCTCGAAAGCGTTGTGCCCGGCGACGCCGATTCCGCGGCCTCGGTTGTGGCCGAACAGCGCTTCCATCTCGGCGGACCACTGCGAGTGGGTGGTTCCGCAGAGCCCGAAGCCGTGTGCGAACAGGCCCGTCCAGTACTCACGGGTTCGCGTGTCCATGCCGCGTTCGAATCCTTCGCCCCAGAGGTCCTCCGCCCCCTCTTCGCCGTGCCAGTAGTGGGTGTTCCTCCAGAGCCAGGCGGCGAGCGCCTTCTGTTCATCGGTTTGCGGCGCAGCACCGACGACCATGCGGTACGCATCCGCCTGCGTCTCGAACAGCCTCTCGAACGTGGAACAGGCCAGCTCTCCGGGGTACCACGGGTGGTCGGTGCGCAGCTGCGGATCTCCGACGCCGCCGCGCACGGCTTCGAACAACAGCGCGAGCAGGCAGGCAGCCGTCGCAACCGACGTGCGCAGCATCATGGCTTTCACCTCGGTCAATGGGGCGGGCGACGCCAGCGCCGAAACACGGCGCACGGCGGTACAGGCTAATCGAAGTGAGCGATCCAGGCGAGGTGCGGGATTGGGGGCGGGACCACGTTGTCATGCCGAGGGAAGCGCGGCACGAGCACATACTGTCATCCGGAGCACAGCGAGCGACAAGCGCAGCGAAGCATTCACGGGGTGGGCACGGCGCAAGCGACGGCACCGGCCAACTCTTCGGAGCAGGCGCGGTCGCGTCCGCTTGCCTTTGCCCGGTACAGACATGCGTCGGCAGCGTGGATCAGCTCCGCCGATGTCACCTGGCGGCGATGGTCCGGGACGACCGCCGTGCCGATCGAGAGCGTGATGCCGCGGTGCTTCGTGCCCCATGGGACGGAAAGCGTGCGGATGGCCGCCTGCACGCGCCGGATCGGGGCTTCAATGTCCTTGCAGCCGCAGGCCGAGCAGATCGCGGCGAACTCGTCCCCCCCAAACCGCGCGATCACGTCGTACTCGCGCAGATGCCGCCGCAGGCAGCCCGCCACCATGCGCAGCACCGCGTCGCCGGTCAGGTGCCCACAGGTGTCGTTGATCTGCTTGAAGTAGTCCACGTCGAACAGGATCAGCCCGAGCGAGATCGACTGCCGGCTGGCGCGAGCGATCTCCTCGGCCAGACGACGATCGAACGTCGCGCGGTTGGCGAGGCCGGTGAGCGGATCCGTGCCGATTTGCTCGAGCACGGGGTGCAGCCGATTCCAGCTGAGTAGCAGGTCGCCGGGGGTCATGACCCCGACCAGCTTGCCCCCCTCGAGAATCGGCAGACACTGAATGGCGCCGTTCACCAGCACCGGGGCGAGTTCCTCCGCGCAGGCGTCCGGCGAGCTCGAGACGAACTTGGTGACCATCACCCATTCGACGGTCTTGCCCTCCCAGCTCGCGACGCCCTCCTTCTGTGGCTGTGCCATCACGCGGAGCAGATCGCGGTCCCAGACGACACCGACCAGCGCGCCATGGCTGTCGGTGACGAGTACATGCTGGGTGTACCCCTGCGTGAGGATGGCGGCCACGTCGGAGAGCGGCGTTCCGAGCGGCACCTGGACCAGCTCGCGCGACATCACCTCGGAAACGGTGAGCTGGCCCTCGAGGATTCTGGTTCGGTCGGCCATCGCTTCGTTCCCCTTTGTTGGCCGCATGGAGGCTAGTTCACGATCCCCGGGGGGGCAAATCCAGCGGGAGTGGGGGGACGCTCCGGCCTGCGTGCCGGGGCCTTGCCATCGTCAGCATCGTTTTGCGCGTTGCATCCCGAACCGCACTAAAAAAAACCCCCCGGCGGTCTGCGGCGACCGCCGGGGGGAGGGGAAAGACAAGGGGCAGGGCGTGTGTGTCAAGCCAGGCCGCCCGCCCTTCGCGAAGCCTCAGGCACGTGCCACTTCGATGAGGGCACTACCCCTGCGGGCCGCTACTTGACACGGAGCGTCAGGTATCTGGCGGTACCGCTGCGGTCGATGACCCGGAGCAGCAGCTTGCCCGCCTTCTTGTCGATTGCCGATTTCACGATCTTCTCGAAGTCTTCCGAGGAAGTGACGTCCTGCCGATCCGCCTCGACGATCAGCATCCCGGGCCGCAGGCCGGCGCGCGACGCGGCGCTGTTCGGCTCGACGTTGCGAATCACCACCCCCCGCTCGTCGTTGTGCCCGAGTTGCTTGGCAAGTTCGGGCGTCAAGTCCTGTACGTCCACGCCCGCGCCGGGCACGGACGACGTATCGGGTCGATCGGGCTCGCTGCTCTCGGACCGGATCCGTTCCATGCCGTATTTCTCGGGCTGCTCTTCGAGCTTGACGCGCACGTTCTTCTGCTTGCCGTCGCGAACAATGGTCACATCGGCAGTCGCGCCGATCTTGGTCGTTTCGACCACGCGCTGAAGGTCCACAGGGGCCGTAATGTCGTGCCCGTCAAACTTGAGCACCACGTCGCCGGCCTTCAGCCCGGCCTTGTCGCCCGGCGTCCCATTGAGGACATCGGTGATGATCGCACCCTGGTTCACGTGCAGGCCGAATTCGTCGGCCAGCTCCGCGCTCATAGGCTGCAGGACCACGCCGACGTAGGAACGCTTGACCGATCCGTTGTCGATCAGCTGCCCGCTCACCCAGCGAACCATGTTGGACGGGATGGCGAAGCCGACCCCCTGGTAGTAGCCGTTGTTGCTGGAGATGGCGGTGTTGATGCCGACGACCTCGCCGTCCATGTTGACCAGCGGGCCGCCGCTGTTGCCAGGATTGATCGCCGCGTCGGTCTGCAGGAACTCTTCGCGTAGCGCGGCGCCGATGCCGCCGCGTCCCTTGGCGCTGATGATGCCGGCCGTCACGGTCTGGTTCAGGCCGAACGGGTTACCGATCGCGACGACCCAGTCCCCCACCTCCATCGCATCGCTGTCACCGAGTTTGGCGGCGCTGAGCGTCGTCTTGGGATCGATCCAGACCACCGCGACGTCGGTCTTCGGGTCGGTCTTCACGTCGGTGGCGGTGTAGACTTCGCCGTTGGCCAGGGTGACCTTGATCTCATCGGCGCGGTTCACGACGTGGTTGTTGGTGAGGATGATCCCCTTGGGGTCGATGATCACGCCGCTGCCCAGCGCAGCGGATTCTCCCTGTTCCGGCATCTGATCGAACGGCTCACGCAGCTCGGGGAACTGCTTGAGGAGATCATCGAACGGGGTACCGCGAAACGGCGACTCGCGCCGGCCGGAGCGCACCTTGGTCGGCTTGACCGCGGTCTGGATGCTCACGACGCTGGGCAGCACCTCGTGCGCCGCGGAACGAAATGCTCGGGAAAGCGTGTCCGCCTGGTGCGCCGGCTGGGCCGACCCGTTCTTGCCGGCTCCGTTCTTGTCCTCCTTGTGATCGCGCTGACCGAGCACGCTGCCGGTCCAGCTCGCGGCGAGTGCCACACTCAGCACCAGCACTCCCCCGCCGAGCACCCGTCTCGCCTTTGCGTAACCGTTCATGTTTCGTTTCCTCCGATGAGTCTCGCCCTGACCTTTGATGGCAAGAAGACGTACCGGCCCAGCTCTGCGGGCCTTGCACGAGCGTCTCCTGTAAAAGTCCTACGCAGCCGGGTCGTTTTTTGATGGAAATTGCGTGCCGCGTTCCCCTCGGCCATGGCAAGCAAGAAGCGGGCCCGTGCCGAAAGTCTTTTCCAGAAAGTATTTTAACCAGGTCCACAGAAACGCCTACGGCAAGCGCAGCAGCTTGGCCGTCATGGACGTCAGGCTTCCTAGTACGACAACGCTCGGTGACTGACCGCTGTCGAATGCCAAGGTCTTGTGCCGTAACACCTTGCATCACGGCGCGTCAGATGCGAAGAACGGTGCGGCCGTTTAGCGGCTGGGCGCCGAACGAATCTTGGCGAGCGCCTGCTGCGCCGCGTCGCGCACCAATGCCTCGCGATCTTTCAAACAGGCGCACACGCCGCATCCTGTCGGGCTCGTCACGTATCATCCCGCGAAGGTGGTCTGCCCACTCCTGGGCACGCATGCCTGGAGCTGCCAGGAATACAGGATCCTCCCAGCCTGAGCGGCTCTGGAGGTACGCGAGACTAGCTTCGCGAACGCCGGCGTCGCCGTCTTTCAAGAGACTGATCACCACTCCCAGCTGGTCCGCGGTCGGCCGCAGCCATGGCTCGGTTCGCGCGACGGATGGGCGAGGCACATCCTGGTGGGTCGCTCCCAAGGCGCTTACGGCATGGGCGCGGACGGACCCCGAAATATGGCGGAAGGCGGGAGCCAGGAGAGCGGGCTGGTCCGGGGCCGCACGCACAAGCACGTCGATCCCTGCCGGGGCATGTTCCGGGTCGCCATCCACGTCGCGACGTAGCGACACCTTAACCGGCGCGCCGGTGGTTGGATCGTTCTCGAAGTAGTAGAGCGGGGCGAGGCGCGACGCGCAGTAGCTCGTCCACGCGATCGGGTAAAAAACCCACACCGACCAGGCGCCGAGCGCCAGCAACCCGACCACGGTGAGGCGTACCGCCCAGAACGCGGGCGGGTGATGCGCCGAGGCGGGTGACGCGTTCACGGGACCTTGAGAGTCGCGTCTCATAGAGAGGCTCCGTCCGACCGCATGCAAGCACGCATGGGTCATTGTAATCCCGGCACACCCGCGTGCGACGGATTTCACGGCGATAGCTCGCCCGGCATTGACGGTTCCGGAGCCGTTTCGATAATGCCCGGCCGAACCTAAGCGGGAAGAACCGCCACGGAGCAGCGGGCCACACAAAGGAGTGCCACACCGTGTCTCGCCTGGCATGGCTCGAAGACCTTAGCCCGGACGAACCCCTCCACCAGGAAGCCTGTACCGGGCCGCAAGCCACTGCGCGCGACCGTTTGATGCGTTATGCCCCCTGCCTCCTTCCCACCGCGCTCTTTCTGGTCGCGCTAGCTATTCGCCTGATCGATCTCACGCAGCCGCTCGTCGAGAACTTCATCGACCGCCAGGTGCACACGGCGATGATGGCGCGAAACCTGGCGCGGGGCGGTTCGCTCTTTTACCCGCAGATCGACATCGGCCCCTTCCCGGCATACTACATGCTCGAGTTCCCCGGCTACCCGGCGGTGGCAGCCACGGTGGCGTTCGTCACGCGGCTGCCGCTGGACGCCGCCGGCCGTCTGGTCTCCGCCCTGGCCATGGCGATCGCCTGCGTCCTGCTCTACGACCTGGTCCGGTGCCGAGAGGGAGTGCGGACCGCGGTTCTCGCCGGTCTCACGCTGGCCGTGTTGCCGGTCAGCGTGCGCTACGGCCGCGCGTTCCAGCCGGACGCGACGATGATCGCGCTGGTCATCGCTGGCGTCTGGGCCATGGACCGATGGGCCGAGCGCGGCGCGCGCGTATGGCTCGCCGCCGCAACGCTGAGCATC
>JBGPMX010000246.1:0-7213 GCA_041487215.1 Planctomycetia bacterium
CCCACTCGGAAAGAGCGCGCACCAACGCCTCGCCACGCTCCTTGTACGGCCGGCGGCGCCTCAGAGCGTCTTCGCGCACAAACGCGGGACGTACGTAAAAGCCGCGGTAATCCTGGCTGATGAGACGAGACCCGGCGGGAACGTTGGTGTTCACGAGCTGCGCCACTCGGAACGACGGCTCGCGCCGCGCCAGATAGTCCTCGGGCGACTCGGCGCCGATCGCCACCGCCAGACACGGCTTCGCTCGCCTGGCGACGATCAGCGTCTGGACGCTCAACAGTCCGGCGACGCAGAGCCCGGCCACCAGCCAGGCCGCGCGGTGCCGCTGCTTCAGCTCGCACCAGACGAACACCGCGGCGCTGGCCAGGACCGGCACGATGGGCAGCAGAAAACGCAGGTCCTGCCGGAACACAACCCAGAAGCCGGCGAACCCAAGCGTCGCCGCCAGCAGCCGGGTGAGCTCGCGCGGCCGCGGCAGCAGCACCAGGCCCGGCACGAGCGCCAGAAAGAGCGCGCCGAATTGCACGCCGCGACCGCCGAACTCTTCCGGGTGCATCGTGGCCATCCACGGCACGGCGAGCGCGGCGTGCGGCGTGCGCAGCAGGGATTTTGTGTGCGGCTCCCCACCGAAGGCGGCATTGAAGTAGGGATAAACCGGGTTCCCCGTGTAGTACCACGACCGAACGTACCACACCCCTCCCGAGAACAGGATCAGCGCGATCAGCAGCAGCGAGCAGCGGCACGCGGCCGCCGCTCCGCGGGCGCGGTACGCGTCGATGGCAATGGCCGGAACAACAAGCGCCACCAGCGCGAGCGCCACCAGCTTCACGCTCAGCGCGAAGCCGGCCGTGATCCCCATGGCGACCAGCCAGCGCCGCTGCCGAGTCGCAGCCCAATGCTGCCAGCTCACCAGCACAAGCGTCGTGAACAGCGCGAGCGCCAGATCGTTGAGCGGCGCCGTCATCTGGTTGGTCACCCCCGGAACGGCGAGCGCGATCAGCGCGACCCAGCGAACCCGCGCGCGGCCGACCAGCGGGGCAGCCAGCTCCGCGCTCGCCAGCGCGAACAGAACGCCCATCAGCCAGTGCAGGAGCTGCGCGAGCACCGGGCCACTGACCAATAGACCGAGCGTGTAGAGCATCTCCATCAGGAACGGGAATAGCGAGTTATCGGTCCAGGGCAGGTAAGCGATCCGGCCCTGCTCGATGAACCGCTTGGGGATCTCCAGGTGATAACAGAGCGCATCGCCTGCCGTGGGCGGAGCGAGCGCGGCGACGAGCGTCCCCGCCAAAAGGCAACCGGCGCCGAGTGCCCATAAGAGCGTGGGACAAAACCGAGTAGTGCCGCCGTTCGCTCGAGCGACCAGGGCCCAGGCAGACGGTTTTGTCAGGTTGTCTAAGAGCGTGGCGCAGCGGGCAGCGCTTTCGGAGGCGCCCGCACCGCTTCCCTTTGAATTGATACCCCCCCTGCCCCCCCTTGCGAAGGGGGGGACAAGGGGGGGAATCAACGCGGAGGGAGCCGGGGCGATTCGTCGAGGGTGTAAAAAGGAAGACTTTGACGCCGTCTCCCCTCCGGAAAGAGACTCGGCACGGTTCGTGCGCCGAGCCGGCAAGGCGTGCACGGCAAACAAAAGAAGGGCGGCGGCCGCCAGAACGGCCCGCAGATTCAGGCAGCCGGCGAGGCCGACGCCGAGCACAAGATAGCCCACCAGGGCAAGGCCCATGGCCGTCCCGAACGACCATCGCCCGAGGGGAGTCCAAAAGCGCAAGCGAGCGAGCGCAAGCAGGCGCTGCCCGAGCAAAAAGCAATAGGCGCCGATCACGGCCAAGAAGCAGAGTTCACGCATGGCGGTCCACGCAGCGATGCGAAAAGGTCAGACGCTCGCGACGAGCGCGCTCAGCATGGAACAGGCGTATGCGACGCAGACCACGGCGATCCAGCCGATCAGAATAAGCGCCTTCCAGCCGGCCAGCACCGCCGCCGTCGTTTCCGCCGGACCGGACCGGCCGCGGGTCGCAAGGGCCTCAGGAGACCGATGATCCGAAGCGCGGCGGATGCCACGTGCGTCGCGAACGTGCTTCGGTTGGCATAGGCTCATCAAGCGCACCGATGGTCTCGCGCTGGCGCGTCGAGCTCGTAGGGCCTCTCGCTGGCGCGTCGAGCTCGTATGGTTTCGCGCCGGCTCGCGTCTCGCTTCGCATGACGCCCGTGGCGTTTACCCCAGTTCCGAGCCGTGCAGCCGGCGTGGCGCCTTGGCCGGGTTGCCGCCGGTCCGCCCCAGCAGTTGGCCAAGCGCGCGGACCACGTCGGAGGGCCGGATGCCGGTCATGCAGGGGTGACCGGGGACCGGGCATTCCTTCAGGTGGCAGGGGGAGCAAGGGACGGTCCAGCGCAGGATCTGCTGGTCGTTGCCGCGCGGCCGCCAGCGTTCCAGCCGGTTCGTGCCGCTGAACAGAACCACGCTCGGCGTGCCGACGGCGGCGGCAATGTGGGCGGGACCGGAGTCCGCGCCGATGAACGCGTCTGCCTCCTCGAGCAGTGCGGCCAGCTCGAGCACTGTGACACGGCCGGTCCAGTCGACCAGCCGCGTATCGCGCCGTGCGATCTGCCGGGCGCGCAGACGGTCCTGCTCTTCTCCCACCAGGATGATTGTCCCATCGAACTGGTCGAGCAGTCGCGTGACGAGTTCGGACAGGTAACGCACCGGCCAGCGCTTGGCCGACGTTCCAGCGCTGACGTGGAGCACGAGCAGGGGCTGGTGCGTTTCGGGCAGCGTGGCGAGCAACTCGCGCACGCTGTAGCGATCGGCCCAGCTCGGCAGGATCTCCGGCGTGCGCGCGCCGCCCGCGACGCCGAGCGGCGTCATGAGGGCGAGCCGCGAATCAATCTCGTGCCGCACGGGGTCCCATGACGGAACGTCGGTGAGCAGGAAGCCGCCGCCGCCGGCTGCCCAGCCGAGCCGGCGCGGGATGCCTGCCAGCCACAGCACCAGGGCAATGAGAAAATCGCCGCGCGGATCGATGCCCAGCTCGTAGCGGTGGCGGCGCATGCGACGCCCGAGCCGCAGCGCCTCGATCAGGTGCGACTGGCCCCCCTGCCCGCGTGCCTGCCAGTTTCGCCCCGAGACGTGCAGCCGCCGCACGTGCGGGCTCGCCTCGAAGATCTCGCGGTTCCAGTCGGACGCGAGCACGTCGATGGCGGCCGCGGGGAACCGCTCGCGCAGCGCCCGCAACATGGGCGTGGACAGGACAGCATCCCCGAGATGATCGAGCTGCACGACCAGGATCGAGCGCGGCTCGCGCGCGGGCCGCGGCGGCGCCAGCGCCCGAGCGACGCGCGCGAGCGGTGTACCGATGCCATCGAGCAGCCGGAACAGCACCCGGTAGCGCCGCTTGCTGTACCGGTAGCGCGACCCGGTCGCCACGGCTCGTGCCGTGGCGGTGCTCACGTGCCCGTTTGCGCAGTCAAGCAGGTTCATAACGTCCCAACACCGCCGAGCCTCGTTCGATGCGCCACAGAGTGACGAGTCACACGGGGCGATCCCCGCTGCCCCGTGACCGAAGCTGTCCCGCTCGCCAACTCCCCTCACCCCGATTCCCTCTCCCCACGCGGCGGGCGACTCCTCGCAGTCGCCCGCCGCGTGGGGCGAGGGGGCAGGGGTAAAAGGCGGCGCCGGCGACGTACCGTAACGACTGCACTCGGCCGCTCACGCCGCCCGAGCGATCGGCCGGGCTCGCTCGGGTGCCGGCCCGGCCGCCCGGTAGCCCTCGAGGGTCGCGCGCGCCACGGCGTCCCAGAGGAATCGCGCGCGGACGTCGCTCTGCAGGTTCTCGTCGCGCGGCGCCGCGAACGCGGCACGGACCTGGGCGCGGATCCCCGCGAGGTCCTCCGGATCGACGTACCACGCGGCGTCCCCGAAATACTCGCGCGCACAGCCGCGCTCGGTGACCACGACGCGGGCGCCCGCCAGGGCGCCCTCAAGCGCTGCGAGGCCCGGCGTCTCAAACCAGCTGGCGAGCACCACGACCCGCGCGGCCGCGTACGCCGAGGCCAGCAGTGGCGCGTCGTGGGACAGCCGGCCGACGAACCGCACGCCCGCGTCCGCTTCGCGCACGCACCGCTCGTAATACGGGCCGTGATCCAGGTGCGGATCGCCGAGCACGACCACGGGCAGCGCCGAGCCCCAGAGCGCGCGCAGCACGCCGAGCTGGTTCTTGCGCGGCTCGATCCGGCCCGGCACCAGCACAAAGTCCTTCACCCCAAACTCGGACTCGAAGAGCCGTGGATCACCCGACGCGAACCGGGCATCCACGCCGTTCGGTACCACGTGCACGCGGCCGGGGAGCGCCCCGAGCAGCCGCTCGAGCTGAACGGCCTCGGCGTGGGAGTTGGGCAGCAACAGGTCCGCGATCCGCACCAGCTCGCGGCGCCACGAGGGAAAACCGGGGTAGAGACGCCGGGCCGACCAGCTCGCTACGCCGCGCAGCTTACGTGTCCACGCGGGCTCCAGCTTCCAGCTCACACGCGGGTCGTACCAGCTGATCGGCGACAGCGCAATGCGCGGGCCCAGCCGCCGGGCCAGCCGCGCCATCGTGAGGCACTCGGGTAAGCTTCCGAACAGGTGCACCCAGTCCGCGTGATCCAGCCGGTCGTTCCAAGAATCGAAGAGCCGTGCCTCAATCCCGAGTGCCGCGAGGTGCTCCGCCGTCTTCACCAGCTGCACCTCGCCGCCCCCCGGATCCTGCATGGCGCCGGGCGCGGTGTAAAACAGCACCCGCAACGGCGGAGCGGGCGACGGCCGCACGACCGCCGGCAGCGGCTCGGGCCATTCGGACCCCACCACCTGTAGCCGAGGTCTTCCTGCTGTCATGCCGTCCCCTTTCTGGTCCGTAGCGCGATCGCCGTGGGTAATAGCTCTTCAGCCGGCCGCTTGCGGATGGGCACGGCGCCACGCCTTGCGGTGAGCCACCCAGGTGGCAAGGCCGGAGAGCGCACAGAAGCGAAAACCCTCCGGGCCGTCCAAGAACCCCAACTTGCCGAAGTAGAGCCTGGCAAAGGTGGCGAGCGAGCCGAGTGGTCCGGCCCAGCGCGCCCGGACTCGCCCGGTCCTCAGCATTGTTTCCGCCTCGAACGCGCTGTATCGCCTCAGCTTCTCCATGTAGCGGCCGATGTTGGGGGTGCTGTGGTGATCGATCGCCGACCGCAGACAGCCGGTCGCGCGGCGAAGCCGCACGGTCTCGTGCACCGTGCCGACCCAGCGGCCGGCCCCCCGCCGGAACAGCCGCATCTTGCGTTCGCCCTGCGTACCCGAGTAACGAAAGCGCCGCCCGAAAATGCGGCTGCGGATTGGAACCCAGTAGCCCGCCACGCGATCGCCGGCCTCGCTCGTCGCCGCGCGGATCTCGCGCGCGAGCGGCGGCGGCACCCGCTCATCGGCGTCGATCGAGAAGATCCAGTCGCCGCGCGATGCGGCCACGGCGCGGTTCCGCTGACTCGCGTAGTCGTCAAACGGGTGCACGAGCACCCGATCCGTGCGCGTGCGGGCGATCTGCAGCGTGCGATCCCGGCTCCCGCCATCCACGACGACGATCTCATCCGCCCAGGCGAGCGAATCCAGGCAGGCGGCGATATTCCGCTCCTCGTTGAGCGTGATCAGGTTGGCCGATATGCGCATCACCGGGCGTCTCTCCCCAACCGCAGGACAGCCGTCGTGCCGAGATCCTTCGCTGCTCGTTCCTCGCCGGCTCAGGATGACATGCCTCGTACTTGTCCGACAGAGATCCTTCGCTGCTCGTTCCTCGCCGGCTCAGGATGACAACCCGCCAGGATGTGCGACTGGCGGCCCGACGCGCCCGCGAGGGAATCAAGCCGCCAGGCGTCGTTCCTCCCTCGCGCTGCAGGCTCCTGTACGACCGGACACGGTCGAGCCCGCCGCGGCGAGCGACCCGAGCATCTCGAACAACTGCCGCTCGGAACGGACGCGGCCCGCGCACGCCGCGCGTCGCTCGCGTGCCTGGGAAAGTCGCGCGAGGGCAGCGGCCCACCCCAGCAAGACATCGCCCTGGCCGGTCAGGATAGCGCGCAGCAATCGCAGCGCGAGGAAAGCCAGGTGCAGCCCCACGTGCCGCGGCTCGCGCAGGTTCTTCCAGGCGAACAACAGTGCGTTGCGTGTGTCGAGGCGCACGCCGTGCCTGCCGGCGTAGCGCGGCCCGAACGTCGCGGATCCTTCGTGGTACGCCACCGCCACCGGCACGTAGCACGCTGTCCAGCCAGCCAGCCAGCCGCGGAACGCCAGGTCCAGATCCTCGAACCGGCCGGGCAGAAACAGCGGATCGAACCCGCCGAGCGCCAGGAACTTGGCCCGGCTGACGGCCAGCACGGCGCCCGCCGACGCCGTGGGGCCGGCCACCGTTTCGGCGCGGCCCGCCGCAGCGGGCGCCAGCCTCGTGTGCACCAGGCCGCGACGAAAACAGAGCTCCGACCGCGTCCCCTCGTAGCGACCGTCCGGCGCAAAGCAGAGCGGACCGGCCAGGAAGCAGTCGGGGGCGTCGAGCGCCGCCGCCAATGCGTCCACGCACCCCGGAGCCAGACGGACATCGTTATTGAGCAGCAGCACCACCGGCTCCGGGATCCGGCGTACCGCGTCATTCAATGACACCAGGCCGCGGTTCGGCATGCGCATCACGCCGACGCCGGGAAAGCATCGCGCGACGAAAGCGATCGATCCGTCGCGCGATGCGTTGTCTACGACCGTCACGCGGCAGGTCGGCCGGCACGCCCGTGCGCACTCCACCACCGACGGCAGACACCGCTCGAGCAGCGAGCGGCCGTTGTGGTTCAGCACCAGAATGTGCACGCGATCCGGCATGCGAGCGCGCACCCCCAACAAGACCGAGCGATCGGAAGGGAGCGGCGGACGAGAGGGGAGGACGGCGCGACACCGTCGGTGTCAGCCGCACGAAGATTCCATCCCTGGGTCGTTGGAGCTCGCCGCACGAGCTACGGTTCGCCTTCCGTGACGCGGGCGGTAAGTATAGTGGGGGGGCAGAACCCGTCAATTGGAGTTGTTGCGGACTGGGGGGAATAGCGAGAATGTAAGTCCTGACTGATGGATGAACCTTCATGATTGGCACCGTACTCGACTTTCCGAGCTATCTGGACCGTTTGCAGAGCGAGCTGGCGCGGCTTGACGCCGGCGAGGTCCAGGCGTTCA
>JBGPMX010000247.1:0-7211 GCA_041487215.1 Planctomycetia bacterium
ATGATCTACCAGGGAGACAACTGGCCGGACGCGTACCGCCGCACCGTGCTGACCTGCAACATCCACGGCAACCGGGTGAACGAGGACCGCCTCGAGCGCAAGGGGTCGAGCTACGTCGCGCACCACGCCAACGATTTCCTGATGGCGAACGACGCGTGGTTCCGCGGTCTCCAGCTCAAGTACGGACCGGACGGCGGCGTGTTCCTGTCCGACTGGTGCGACACGGGCGAGTGCCACGAGACGGACGCCGACGGAGCGCACACCGAGAACGGCCGCATCTTCAAGATCACGTACGGCCGGTGCACGCCGGCCCACCCGGACCTGGGGCACGCGAGCGACGCGGAGCTGGTGGCGCTCCAGCTGCACAAGAATGACTGGTACGTGCGTCACGCGCGGCGGATCCTGGCCGAGCGCGCGGCGGCGGGGGCGAGTATGCGGGGGGTGCACGCCGAGCTGCGAGAAATCCTCCGCGGGCACCGTGACGTCACGCGCCGGCTCCGCGCCCTCTGGGCGCTCCACGCGACCGGCGGCATGGACGAGGCCGCGCTCGCCGAGGCGCTCGGCGACGCTGACGAGCACATCCGAAGCTGGGCGGTCCGGCTGCTTATGGACGACGCCGAGCCCTCGTCGCGGGTGCGGGACAAGTTCGCGGCGATGGCCGCCGAAGACCGGTCGCCGCTGGTCCGGCTCTACCTGGCCTCGGCGCTCCAGCGCCTGCCGCTCGCCGACCGCTGGGGGATTGCCGAGGGGCTGGCGCGGCACGGCGAGGATTCCGAGGACCTCTACCTGCCACTCATGACCTGGTACGGCGTCGAGCCGCTCGTCCCCGCCGATCCGGCGCGTGCCGCGCGCCTGGCCGGCGCGTGCCGCGTGCCGCTGCTGCGGCGTTTCATGGCGCGGCGTGCGGTGCTGGCCGACGCGGCCGGGGGGTCGGCCGGGCTCAGCGCGCTGGTGCAGACGCTCGGCACCCTGCGCGATACCGAGATCGCCCGCGACCTGCTCGAGGGGTTGCTTGAAGGGCTGCAGGGGCGCAAGAGCGTCGCCATGCCGGCCGGCTGGCGCGATGCCTACGCGCGGCTCGTCGCGCTGCCGTCGCAGCCGCCCGCGCGCGCGACGCCGGCACCGCACGGCGCGCACGATGCGGGCGACGAGCGGCCCGAGCTCACCGAGCTGGCCACGGTGCTCGCGCTCGTCTGCGGCGATCCCCGCGCCCAGGCGACGCTCGAGGCCACGATGATGGACCGGCGCGCGTCGCCGCCGCGGCGCGAGCGCGCCGTGCAGGCGCTGGTCGAGAACCGTGCCACGGGGCTGGCCCCCAAGCTTGAAGCCTTGCTCGATGACGCGTCGCTGCGCGGCACCGCGATCCGCGGTCTGGCCGCCTACGACGACGACGGCGTCCCGCGCGCGATCCTCGAACGGTACAGTGCGCTCACGGCCGACGAGAAGGCCGACGCGGTGAGCACGCTGGCGTCGCGCGCGGCTTACGCGCTCGTCCTGCTCGACGCGGTCGAGCACGGCAGAGTGCCGCGGCGGGATCTCTCCGCCTTTACCGTGCGCCAGCTCGGGGCGCTCCGCGACAAGCGGATCGACCAGAAGCTCGAAAAAGTCTGGGGCTCGGTGCGCGGAACGTCGCGCGAGAAGGCGGCGCAGATGGCCCGCTACAAGGCCGCGCTCACGCCGGATGCACTGAAGAACGCCGACGCGGCCAGCGGCCGCCGCGCGTTCGACCAGACGTGTGCGCAGTGCCACCGCATGTTCGGCAGCGGCGGCGACGTCGGACCCGAGCTTACCGGATCGAACCGGGCCAACCTGGACTACGTGCTCGAGAACGTGCTGGACCCGAGCGCGGTCGTGCCCCGCGAGTACCAGCTGGTCGTGATCGCCACACGGGACGGCCGAGTCATCTCCGGCATCATCCGCGAGCAGACCGACACGGCGCTCGTGATCCAGACGGCGAACGAGCGGGTGGTGTTGTCTCGGGCGGACGTGGAGGAAATGCGGCCGTCCTCGGCCTCGATGATGCCCGAGGGGCTGTTCGACAAGCTGACGGTGGACGAGGTGCGCGATCTGGTCGCGTACCTGGCGTCACCCAGCCAGGTGGCTGGGCCGTGAGCTCGTCGCGCCCTTGACCGAAAGGTCTCCCGCGCGCCACCGGCCCCTCACCCCCAACCCCTCTCCCCACGCTCGCCCCTAGGATCCATGAGAGGGGCTCGCGTGGGGCGAGGGGGGATAGGTTGTGTTCTCTCTCGCAAGCAGGGGACTTTCACCAGCAGGCGGGTGCACCCAAATCCTTAACTTGATGAGGGGTGTGCGAAGAGAGGCTCTCCCATGAGGAGATGATGCGCCGAGGAGCGAGCGTGGGGCGAGGGGAGAGGGGTGCGAGCTTAACACATGGTTAACCGGTTGAATTGTTGACCGGTTGACCTGCTGACCTTTCGCGCGTATCTCTCCCCTCGCCTCACGGTCACTTCTCCGGCTCGATCGTTTCATGGGGAGAGGCTCTCTTCGCGCGCGTATCTCTCCCCTCGCCCCACGCGCGGCTGCCCTCAGGGATCACGGCAGCAAGCGTGGGGAGAGGGGTCGGGGGTGAGGGGCCGTGGCGTGGCGAGCGGGAGACCTTCGGTCGATGGCACGGCGGGGTCGGAGACCCGCGCCGAACAAGCGGCCACCAGGCAGATCCTTCGCTGCGCTCGTTCCTCGCTCCGCTCCGGACGACATCACCGGCCTGTCCTTCCACGCGTGACCCTGTGCAGGCTCTAGAACTTGACCTGGACCGGGCCGCGCGCGGCGGGCTCGTCGATCTCGAAGTACTGCTCGTGCTGGAAGCCGAAGCTCGACGCGAGCACCGAGGACGGGAACGATTCGACTGCCGTGTTCATCTCGCGCACGTTCGCGTTGTAGAAGCGCCGCGACTGCGAGATGCGCCCTTCGGTCTCGCCCAGCTGCGCCTGGAGCTGGTTGAAGCTCTCGTTTGCCTTGAGCTGCGGGTAGGCTTCGGCCAGGGCAAACAGCTGGCGCAGGGCTCCCGTAAGCACGTTCTCGGTCTTGGCCTGCTCGGCCGGCGGCCCGTTATTCGCCACCGCGGCGTTGCGTGCCGCGATCACCGCCTCGAGTGTCCCGCGCTCGTGCGCGGCGTAGCCCTTCACCGTCTCGACCAGGTTCGGAATCAGGTCGTAGCGACGGCGCAGCTCGGTATCGATCGCCGACCAGCTCTCACGCACGTTCTGCCGCAACCGAACGAGGCGGTTGTAGATGCCGATCGCCATCAACCCGAACAGCACAACGGCCACGATCACCACGATGAGCCATATACCCATGAGAGAGCTCCTTGAGAAACGGACACGCCCCGCGCGGCTCCGTTATACTAAAGCCGCTCCACCCGCCTGGGAACACCCGAAGGCAAGAGAACGGGATGGGAATGCCATGAAGTATGCGGTGCGCCGCGGCCGTACTGTGCTCGCAATTCTCGTTCTGTGCGGCGCCGGCCTGGTCGCCGCGCGGGGTGCGCACGCCGAGGTGATCCGCTCGTTCGACGCCGACCTGCGGCTGCTCCGCGACACGACGCTCGACGTCACGGAAACGATCGTGATGGATTTTGAGAGCGCAGAGCGGCACGGGATCTTTCGCGTGATCCCCGTGCGCTACGAGCGCCACAACAACTCCTACACGATCGACCTGCGGCTCGAGAGCGTGACGGACGAGACGGGGGCCGCGCTCGACTACACGACGGCGCGGCAGGGGCGCGACCTGAGCATCCGCATCGGCGACGCGCACCGCACGATGACCGGCGTGCACACCTACCGGATTCATTACCTGGTGCGGCGCGCGGTCAACTTCTTCAAGGACGCGCCCGAGGCCTATTGGAACGCGACGGGAGACGAATGGCCGTTCGCGATGCGGCAGGTGCGGGCTAATTTTTATCCGCCCCCCGGCACGCCGCCCGATCAGGTGCGCACGGCCAGCTACGTGGGGGTGCTCGGGTCACGCGAGCCGGGCTCGGTGGAAGTCGAGGAAGACCACATCGTGTTCAGCACGGCCAACCTGGCGCCTGGCCAGGGGCTCACGCTGGTCGCGGGGCTGCCCGCCGGTTCGGTGACCCGTCCGGGGGCGCTCGAGGAGCTCGGCTGGTTGCTGGCCGACTGGTGGCCGCTGTTCGTCTTCCCGCTCGCCGCACTCGCGCTCGTCCTCTTTCAGTGGCTCCGGTCGGGACGGGACATCGATGGCGGCCAGGCGGTCGCCGTCGAATGGTCGCCGCCCAAGGATCTGACCCCGGCCGAGGCGGGCACACTGGTCGATGAGCGTTGCGACATGGGGGATATCGTGTCGACCCTGATCGACCTGGCCGCGCGCGGCTATCTCAGGATCGAGGAGACGAAGGCGGAGAAGTTCCTCTTCTTTTCGTCGAAGGATTACGTGTTCCACAGGCTGGCCGCCGCGGACGGGGATCTGCTGCTGCACGAGAGGCAGTTCCTGAACGGGCTGTTCCAGAGCGGGGACCGCGCCACGCTGTCCGGGCTCAAGGACAAGTTCTACACGCACCTGCCCGGCATCCGGAATGCGATCTACGAGTCGCTCACCCGCAAGCGGCTGTTCACGAGCAACCCCGACACGGTGCGCAAGCTCTATAGGGCGCTGGGGCTATCGGTTCTCGCGCTCGGCGTCGTGGTAGCGATCTTCGGGGCGGGGTTAGGTCGCATCGCGTACGGGCTGGGCATGATTGGTGCCGGATTGATCGTCGCTGTGTCGGCACGTGCCATGCCGGCCAAGACCGCCGCGGGATCGCGCGCGTTTCGCGAGTGCCTGGGTTTCCAGCGTTTCGTCCGCCTCGCCGAGAAGGACCGCATCCAGGTGCTCGCGAAGGACGATCCGACGATCTTCGGCCGCCTCCTGCCCTACGCGGTCGTGCTCGGCGTGGCCGACCAGTGGGCCGAGGCGTTCCGAGATCTCATCCACGAGCCGCCGGATTGGTACGTGCCGTACGGCAGCGGTGCTCCTTACATCTTTTCTTCGAACGTCTTCGTACACGATCTGGGGAGCGGCATGAACACGATGGGCCGGACATTCGCCTCGTCGCCCGCCCCCTCGTCCACGGGCGGCGGCGGGGGCAGCGGATTCTCGGGTGGCGGCGGAGCGGGCGGCGGCTTCGGCGGCGGCGGAGGCGGATCGTGGTGAGAGGCTTGAACGCGTTCCCGCGCCGCGGGTAGAGTGCCAGGGTGGCGAGCAGCTGGTTCCTCGTTCGCTTCGGGCCCGTGTGCGATGACCGGACACAGCCTTGTCTAGCTTGTCTAGGGACCACCGCTGCCTAGTGCTTTGGGTGGAGGGATGAAACGATGGACCCTGAGTTGCCGAACCCCCTGACGCCCGAGCGGCGCTGGCACCCCGTGGCAGCGACGGACCGCCGCGTGCTCGGCGTGCTCGTGGAGAAGGCGAAGACCACGCCCGATGCCTACCCGCTGAGCCTGAATGCGCTGCTGAGCGGTTGCAACCAGAAGAGCAACCGCCAACCGCTCCTGCAGCTGAGCGAAGAGGACGCATCGCAATCGCTCACGCGGCTGCGCGAAGCGGGGGCCGTGGCCGAGGTCCAGGGGAGCGGGCGGGTTTCGCGCTATCGGCACTATCTGTATGAATGGCTCGGCGTGGACAAGGTCGAACTGGCCGTCATGGCCGAGCTGCTGCTGCGCGGTGCGCAGACGGAGGGGGAGCTGCGCGGCCGCGCCGCGCGCATGGAGCCGATCGCGGACCTGAATGCGCTGCGGCCGGTGCTCGCTTCCCTCAAAGCCAAGGGCCTGGTGGTCGCACTCTCCCCCGAGGGAAGAGGGCACGTTGTGGCGCATGCGCTCTACGAGCCGCAGGAGTTCGAGGAGCTCCGGGGTGCGCACGCCGGCGCGCCGTCCCCCGCGGCCTCCGCCGCGCCCGAGCGCACCGCGCCGGGCCCGGCGCGCGCCGCGGCGCCCGAGCTGCGGCAGCAGCTCGAGGAGCACACGGCCCTGATCGCGCAGCTACGCAGCGACCTGGATGCGCTGGCAGCCCGTGTCGACGAACACATGCAGGGCCTCAAGCACGCGCCTCCTGAACGGCCGATCCATCGCTTCTGAGTTCGTCCGGAACAACTCGTACGATGCTTGAACGGATCTGCATTCGTCGAGCCGGAAAGCGCCATCGGGCAAAAAAGAGGAACAGGATGGAGCAACACGAGAACACGAGCTCGGTGCGCCAGGGCTCTTTCCTGGTAGCCTCCCCGCGCCTGCTCGACCCGAATTTCCAGAAGACCGTTGTGCTGATCATCGAGCACAACGAGGACGGAACGCTCGGACTGATCCTGAACCGGCCCAGTGAGAGCACGATCGAGGAGCTCTGGCGGCAGCTCGACGAGCCCCCCTGCGACAACCAGCAGCGGCTCCGGGTGGGCGGGCCCGTGGAAGGCCCGCTCACGGCGATCCATACCGAGGCCGCGCTCTCCGAAAAGGACGTGCTGCCCGGCGTCCATTTCAGCGTCGAGAAGGAGCACCTCGAGCAGCTCGTGCGCGGCAACGTCGAGCGGGTGCGCTTCTTCGTGGGCTACTCGGGCTGGGCGCCGGGACAGCTCGACGCCGAATTGGCCCAGGGCTCCTGGCTCGTCACCCCGGCCACCGTCGCGCGGTTGTTCGAACCGGACGACGACCTGTGGGACAAGGTGACCCGTGACATCGCCGCGACCGTCGTGCTGGCCGGCGTGAAGGCCGAGCGGGTTCCGCGGGACCCATCGATGAACTGAGGGGAGCGGTGCCCCTCGGGTGACACGCCCTGCTTGGGTGGCACGCCACGCGAGGCTTTGCAAAGGGGCCGGGCGAGAGTGTAGCAGCGTTGCTCCGAAACGCTGAGAAGCGGCCCTCGGAGATGCCCGCCTACACTCACGCCCTTCGAAGACTCAGGGGCGTGCCACCCGCCGCGACGTTTTGCCTTTGCCTTGCTCCAATGCTCCCGCGCTTGGCCGGCGCCCCTCACCCCCAACCCCTCTCCCCACGCTCGCTCCTGGGATCCATGAGAGGAGCAAGCGTGGGGCGAGGGGAGAAGTGTGCGCGCTAAAGAGTCTCTCCTATGAGACGACCGGTCACCCGTGGATGCGCCCTCTCTCCCCTCGCCCCACGCGTGCCGCCCTCAGCGCTCACGGCGGCGAGCGTGGGGAGAGGGGAAGGGGGTGAGGGGCTGTTGGCGAGCGGGAGGGCGGTGCC
>JBGPMX010000248.1:0-7205 GCA_041487215.1 Planctomycetia bacterium
AGACCGCTCGAGCCGCGCTACGTGTCGACGGTGGATAGCGGCAACTTGCTCGGCTGCCTGATCACGCTCAAGCAGGCCTTGGTGGAGAAGCCGGCGGAGCCGTGGGGGATTTGCACGCAAGCGGTTGGCATGCGGGACGCGCTGGGTCTGGCGGCGGAATCCATGCGGGCCGCAGCGCAGCCGGCGCGGCAGAGCGGCGTGTTCCACACGGCGCTCACGAGCCTGCGCGAGATCGACGAGCGGCTGGAACACCCGCCGGCGGACCCGGCCGCCTGGGAGACGTGGCTGCGGCAGCTCGAGCTGGACGCCGCCATGCTGCTCGGCCAGCTGCGCGCGGCGGCGGACGAGCGCATCGGGGAGCGAGAGCAGAGCCGCGACGGCCCCGGCGCCGCGGCGCCACCGGCGGGGCGCTTTGTCGCCGAGACCTCGAGCGCCGCCGGGTTGCCCGCGCTCGCGACCGGCGACCTTCCGCTTCTGGTGAACGGCGAGAGAGGCGGCAGCATCGAGCCTTTGGTCGCTGCGCAGCGCTGGGTCGAGCGGCTGGCGGATCAGGCGAGCGGCCTGCGGCGTGAGCTGGCCGGCGTGGCGCCCTGGGCGCGGCTGTTCGGCGCGGTTCCGGCGCGGCTCGCCGCCGCGTCCGCCGCGTCCGGCGCTTCGGCCGCTTCGGGCGCGGGGCGCGATGCGGCGCGCGCGAGCGCGCCCGATCCGTTCAGGGAGAGCTGGCAGCGCCTGCGACACACGCTGCTCGCGGCGCACGGCGTCGCCGAGATCGCGGGGCGCGGCGATGCGTGGCGTTCCGAGCTCGCCGCCCTCAAGGACCTGCTGCCCGCCGAGGAGAGGGAAGCGCGCGCCTGGCTGGACGCCGTGGGCAGGGCGATCGGCGCATCGGCCGCCCCCGCGCTCGCTGCGCGCTGCCGCGCGCTCGCCGGCCGCGCCGCCGCGCTCGGCGAGGCCATGGATTTCAAGTTCCTCTACAACACCCAGCGGCACCTCTTCGCGGTGGGCTACAACGCGACGCTCGGTAAGCCCGACAGCGCGCACTACGATCTACTCGCCTCCGAGGTCTGCCTGGCGAGCCTGCTGGCGATCGCGCGCGGCGATGCGCCGCGGCGGCACTGGTTCCAGCTGGGACGGCCGCTCACGCGGGTGGCCGGCCAGGTCGCGCTGCTCTCCTGGGGCGGCACGATGTTCGAGTACCTGATGCCCCGGCTCTTGTTCCGCTCCTACGCGGGGACGCTGCTCGATGGCAGCCGCCACGCGGCCGTCGCGCGGCAGATCGAATACGGCGGCGAGCGATCCGTGCCGTGGGGGATCTCGGAATCCGCGTTCGCCGCGCTGGACCGCGCCTCCGACTACCAGTACCAGTCGTTCGGCGTCCCCGGACTCGGCCTGAAGCGGGGACTCGGCGACGACCTGGTGGTCGCTCCCTATGCGAGCGCGCTCGCGGCCACCGTTCGGCCGCGCGACAGCCTGGCCAACCTGCAGCGGCTCGCGGCCGAGGGCGCCTGCGGGGCGTACGGCTTCTACGAAGCGATCGACTACACCCGTGCCCGGCTGCCGGACGGGCAATCGGCCATCATCGTCCGCTCGTTCATGGCGCACCATCAGGGCATGTCGCTGGTCGCGCTGGCCAATTGCCTGCTCGACGATCCGATGCCGCGCCGCTTCCACGCCGAGCCGCTGGTGCGGTCGGCCGAACTCCTGCTCCAGGAGCGAGTGCCACGCGCCGCGGCGCTGGTGCGGCCGCGCGTCGAGGAAGCGGCACCGGCCGCGGCGGCCGGTGCACCTCCGCACCCGATGAGCCGCCGGCTCACCACCGCAAACACCCCCGCTCCGCGCACCCACCTGCTGTCCAACGGGCACTACAGCCTCATGCTGACCAACGCGGGCGGCAGCTACTCGGTGTGCCGCGGCCTGGACATCACGCGCTGGCGCGAGGACCGCACGCGCGACTGCTGGGGCCAGTTCCAGTACGTGCGCGACCTGCGCAGCGGGCTCGTCTGGTCCGCGGGGTTCCAGCCCATCTGTCGGGCCGCCGACGAGTACGAAGTGGTTTACTCGCTGGACAAGGCCGAGTTCCGCCGCCGCGACGGCGAGATTGCGACGCACCGCGAGGTCGTGGTGTCCTCGGAACACGACGCGGAAATACATCGCATCACGATCAGCAACCATGGGCTGCGGCGGCGCGAGGTCGAGCTCACGAGCTACGCCGAAATCGTGCTCAGCCCGCACGCGGCCGATCTGGCGCACCCGGCGTTCGGCAAGCTGTTCCTGGAAACGGAATTCATCCCCGCGTCCGAGGCCCTGCTCTGCCGTCGCCGTCCGCGCAGCGAGGACCAGAGGCCGGTGTGGGCTGTGCACGTCATGGCGGTGAACGGCCGGACCCGGGGGGCGCTGCAATACGAGACGGACCGCGGCTGCTTTCTGGGCCGCGGCCGCGCGCCGGCCAACCCGGCCGCGATGGAGCCGGGCGCGGTCCTGTCGTTTACCACCGGCCCCGTGCTCGACCCGATTTTCAGCCTGCGCCGCCGCATCCGGATCGAGCCGCGCGGCTCGGTCAGCGTCGCGTTCACCACGGCATTTGCCGAGAGCCGCGAGCAGGCGCTCGCGCTGGCCGACCAGTACCGCGGTTTTCACGCGGTCGGCCGCGCCTTCGAACTCGCTTGGGCACAGACGCAGGTCGAACTCAGCCAGCAGCACCTGTCCTCAGGCGAGGCGCATCTTTTCCAGCGTCTTGGCGGGCATGTGATCTATGCGGGCGCAGCGCTGCGCGCGCCGGAGAGTGTGCTCGCCCTCAACCGCCAGGGCCAGGCCGGTCTCTGGCGCTACGGCCTCTCCGGCGACAGACCGATCGTGCTGGCACGGGTCTCCGAGCCGGGACACCTGCCGTTTGCGCGCGAGCTCATCGCGGCGCACGGCTTCTGGCGCCTGCGCGGGCTCGAGGTGGATCTCGTGCTCCTCTGCGAGCGCCCGGCAGAGTACTTCCAGGAGCTGTACCAGGAGCTCCAGAACCTGGTGCGTACGAGCGACGCACGCGCGCTCGACGATCAGCCCAGCCAGGTGTTCGTACGCAAGGCGGCCGAGATTCCCCCGGACGACATGGTGCTGCTCGAGACGGCGGCCCGCGTCGTGCTCGACGCGCGCCAGGGGCCGCTCGCCGCCGTGGTGGATCATCTCGACCGGCCCACCGTGCTGCCCCGGCGGCTGGTGCCGCGCAGCGCCGCGCACCGCATCGGCCGCGGCACGCCGCGCGGTACGCCGGGCCGCCGCGAACCAGGCGCGGGTGAGCCAGGCGCGGGCGCAACGCTGTTCGCGAACGGCCTGGGCGGCTTCCTGCGCGACGGCAGCGAGTATGTGATCGAGCTGGACCGGGACGCCGCGCATCGGTCGGGCAACGGGCGTGGCACGAGCCATCTACCTGCACGCGACGAAAGCACCGAGCCGGCGCCGCGCTGGACGCCTACCCCCTGGATCAACGTCGTGGCCAACCCGTCGTTTGGCTTCCTGGTTTCCGAGAGCGGCGCCGGCTATACCTGGGCCGGCAACAGTCAGACGAACCGGCTCACGCCGTGGAATAACGATCCCGTGTCCGACCCGTGCAGCGAGGCGGTTTACCTGCGCGACGAAGCGAGCGGCGAATACTGGACCCCGACGCCCCTGCCGTCGCGCTCCGCGGCGCCGTACCGGGTGCGGCACGGCCAGGGCTATAGCGTATTCGAGCACGAGAGCCACGGCGTGGCCCACGAGCTTCGCCTGTTCGTTCCCGCGCACGATCCGATCAAGATCGTCTGGCTCCGCGTGCGCAACACGTCCGGCCGGCCGCGCCGACTTTCGGCCGCGTTCTACGCCGAGTGGGTGCTGGGGACCGTGCGCGACCAGGCGGCGATGAACGTGAGCACCGCGATCGATCCCGAGACCGGCGCGCTGTTCGCGTGCAACCCGTTCAACGCCGACTTCGGGTCGCACACCGCCTTCGCCGATGCGAACTTGCGGCCGCGCACGGTGACTGGGGACCGCACCGAGTTCCTTGGCCGAAACCGCGCGCCCGCGGCGCCCGCGGCCCTGGAACGGGTCGGCCTTTCCGGGCGCGTCGGCGCGGGGCTCGATCCGTGCGCCGCCCTCCACGGCCGGTTCGAACTCAAGCCGGACGAGGAAAAGGACATCATCTTCACGATCGGGCAGGCGGACAGCGCCGCCGCGGCCCGCGCGCTCGTGCAACGCTACCGCGACCCCAGTGCCGTGCGCGCCGCCTTCGATGCGGCACGCCGCGGCTGGGAGAGCGTCCTGGGCGCCGTCCAGGTTCACACCCCAGACCCGGCACTCGACCTTGTCCTGAACCGATGGCTCGTCTATCAGACGCTCAGCTGCCGCCTCTGGGGCCGCTCCGCCTTCTATCAGTCCGGGGGGGCCTACGGCTTCCGCGACCAACTCCAGGACATCATGGCGCTCGTGTACGGCGCGCCGCACCAAGCGCGCGCCCACCTGCTCCGTGCCGCCGCGCACCAGTTCGTCGAAGGCGACGTGCAGCACTGGTGGCACCCGCCGGCCGGGCGCGGCGTGCGCACGCGATTCTCCGATGATTACCTCTGGCTCCCCTTCGTCACCTGCCACTACGTGACGACCACCGGAGACAAGGCAGTGCTCGACGAGCCAGTGCCGTTCCTGCGCGCGCCGCGGCTCGCGCCCGGCCAGGAGGAGGACTACCGGCTGCCCGAACGATCGGACCAGTCCGGAACGCTCTACGAGCACTGTGTTCGCGCGATCGAGAACGGCTTCCGGTTCGGCGCGCACGGCCTCCCCCTGATGGGGACGGGCGACTGGAACGACGGGATGAACCGGGTCGGGGACGAGGGGAAAGGCGAAAGCGTCTGGGTGGCGTGGTTCCTGATCGCCTGCCTGGATCGCTTCGCCGGAATTGCCCAGGATCGCGGTGATGCCGAGCGCGCCGGGCGTTACCGCGCGATGGCGCAGGAACTCGCGAGCCGGATCGAGCAGAACGCCTGGGACGGCGCCTGGTACATCCGCGCGTACTTCGATGACGGCACACCGCTCGGTTCGGCGCAGAACGACGAGTGCCAGATCGATTCCATCGCCCAGACCTGGGGGGTCATCTCCGGCGCGGCGAACCCCGATCGCGCACGCCGCGCGATGGACGCGGTGATCGAACGGCTGGTGCGCCCCGCCGACCGGTTGATCCGGCTGTTTACCCCGAGCTTCGACAAGGGAAAGTTGCGGCCCGGTTACATCAAGGGCTACCTGCCGGGCATCCGCGAGAACGGCGGCCAGTACACACACGCCGCCACCTGGGTGGTCGAGGCAGCGGCACTGCAGGGCCGCGGCAACCAGGCGATGGAACTTTTCAACCTTCTCAACCCCGTGCGGCTCGCGGCTACGCCCGACGATGTGGCGCGGTACCGCGTCGAGCCGTACGTGGTGGCCGCCGACATCTACGCGGAACCACCGCACGTCGGCCGCGGCGGCTGGACCTGGTACACCGGTTCCGCGGCCTGGCTCTACCGCGTGGCGCTCGAATCGCTGCTTGGCTTCCGCCTGCGCGGCAGCGAACTCGTGATCGACCCCTGCATTCCGGCCGCGTGGCAGGAGTACACGATCGCGTACCGCCATCGCTCGTCCGCCTACCGCATCACGGTGGCGAACCCGGCGGGTGTCGAGCGCGGCGTGGCGCAGCTCACGCTGGACGGCCGCGCGCTCGATGGTCTTGTCATTCCGCTCAGCGACGACGGCGGTACGCACGACGTGCGGGTGGTCATGGGGACGTGAGCTTCGGTTCGTAGTGCCCCGATTCATCGGGGCGGCGGTGGGCTCGGGACCTTCCCTCACTCCTCTGCAACCGCATCCATGCGGTCACACCGAACTGCTCGCCGGCGAAGTGCCGCTGTAGAACTAACCACTTGGACGAAAACAGCTTTGATCGCCTGCGCGGGTGCAGCGTTCGCCCGCTTTTCCACTGGGAAATATGCCCTTTGCATTCGCCGATTGATCCGGTAAACTCTGCCCCTCCACGGCGGGCCAGGATGCGCCGTGCTCTGCCGGAACAAATCGCAAGGGAGTGGTTGCCATGCCAGGGACGGCTCAGGCAAGCGGTTCGCCTTTCCCCTCGTCTTCCCGCCTCGATGGTTCGTACGCGCCAGCCGCGGCGGACCTGCTGGCGCCCGTTGATCGGGCGTTCCTGATGCAGCTCGAGCGGCGGGCGATCGAGTACTTCCGCGACAATCAGATGCCGGACGGCCTGGTGCTCGACCGGCAGCGCAACCACGCGTCGATGCGGCTCGGCGGCCTGTACAGCACCGCCGCGACCGGGATGGGGTTCATCGCGATCGCGCTCGCGTCCGCTCCGCCGTATTCGGTCCTGACCCGCCACGAGGCGATCGTCCGCGTGCGAGCCGGGGTCCGCACCGCGCTCGAACGGCTTCCCGAACAGCACGGGATTCTGCCGCACTTCATCGACTCGAGCTCGGGCGACTCGTACGGCGTCGATCACCTGAGCACGATCGATTCGTCGTGGCTGGTCGCCGGCGCACTGTGGGCCGCCACGTTCCTGAAGGACGCCGAGCTCGAAGCGGCCGCGGCAAAGCTCTACGAACGCGTCGACTGGCATTATTGGACGGCGCCCGAGGACGGCAAGACACCCGGCCTCGTGCGGCACGGCAAGCGGCGCAGCGGCCGCTTCCTGCCGGATAGCTGGGACCGCATCAACGGCGAAACCATCTTCATGTACGTGCTCGGCGCCGGCGCCGACGAACCGCGTGCCCTGCCGCCGAGCGTCTGGCGTGCGCTGAAGACATGCCACAGCATGGTAGCCGGCCTGCGCCACAACAACGCCGATCTCGGGCTGTTCGTCTTCCAGTACGGGTTGGATCTCGTCGACTTCGGTGCCTGGAAGGCGCCCGGCGGACTGGACCTGCTGGGCGAGGCGCGGATCGCGACGGTGGCGAACCGCCGCGCCTGCCGCGATGCCGCCCCCGCCTTCGCGACCTACCGGCGCTACTGGGGGCTGTCCGCCGGCGACGGGCCGGGAGAATCGATCGAGCGGGACACCTATCGCTGCTACACACCGGTCGGACCCATCGACGGCACGGCGCATATCACCGCCACGCTCGCCTCGGTGGCGCACGACCCGGACGGGGTGATCGAGAATTTGCGCCGCGCCCAGCAGGACTCGCGCTGGTCGGCGCTCGGACGCT
>JBGPMX010000249.1:0-7191 GCA_041487215.1 Planctomycetia bacterium
CGTTCAGCGATGTCATTTTCGATTGCTACACGAGGGGCCGCTTCGTCTTCCTGTGCGGCAACGGCGGGTCCGGGTCCAACGCGTCGCACTTCTGCGAAGACCTGGGCAAGGGGACGCTGCGCCGCGAAGATTACCTCAACGATTCCAAGCGGCGGCTCAGGGTCTTGAGCCTCACCGACAACACTCCGTACATCCTCGCCTGGGCCAACGACGAGGGGTACGAGCGGATTTTCTGCGAGCAGCTCAAGAACCTGGCGTCCCCCGAGGACCTACTCATCGGCATCAGCGGATCGGGGAATAGCCCCAACGTGCTTCGCGCCGTCGAGTGGGCCAACGTGCACGGGATGAAGACGTTCGCTCTCACCGGGTTCGACGGCGGGCAGCTGCGCAAGATCGCTCACCAGGGATTGCACGTCCCGATGGCGGACATGGGCATGGTGGAGTCGATCCACCTGGCCGCATTCCACTGGGTGCTGGACAACCTTCACGCCCGGATTTCCGGGCCGGTTGGCAGGAACACCTAAGGAGATGATCAATGACCGGAATCTGGTCCATTCTGGCGGCCGTGGCGCTCGTGGCAGGCGCCTATTGGTTCGCCCGGCGCGGCTTCGGCTGAGGGGGCGGTAGCTGCTCCGCCGGCGGCGGAGCCAAGACGGACGCGGACATGACCGCAGGGGAATGCGAGGAGACTACCGGGCCACAAGGGGCGGCCCGACACGACGACTCACTTCTGCCGCCGCACAAGCGGGCATGAACGGCCCGAGCGGTGCGGTTCGGAGCGAGCGGCTCTACCTGGGCGTCGAGATCGGCGGCACCAAGCTTCAGCTCGGGGTCGGGCCCGGCGATGGGACGGTCCGCGTGCTCGAGCGCCTGAGCGCCGAATCGACCGCCGCGGCCATCCTCCGGCAGATCCGCGCTACCGTGGCTTCGCTCGTTGCGCGCTCGGGGCTCCGGGCGGGCGATATTGCCGGCGCGGCGATCGGATTCGGCGGCCCGGTAGACGCCGAGTCCGGGCGGGTGGCGCGGAGCCACCAGGTGAGCGGCTGGGAGTCCTTTCCGCTCGCCGCTTGGTTCGAGCGCGAGCTGGGCTGGGCAACCGTCCTCGCCAACGACGCCGACACCGCGGGACTGGCCGAGACGCGTTTCGGAGCGGCACGCGGCTGTTCGCCCGTCTTCTACGTCACGATCGGCAGCGGCATCGGCGGCGGGCTGATCCTGGACGGGCAAATCTACCGGGGCGCGGGAGCCGGGGCCGCCGAGATCGGGCACCTCGTCCTGCCGCCGCCCCTTCGTTCGCTCGAGGGCTCACGCACCGAGCCGCTCGAGCCCGTTCACACCGTCGAGTCGATCTGCTCGGGCTGGTCCATCGCACGCCGCGCGCGGGAGCGGATCGAGCAGGCCCGCACCGAGCGCGATGACCGCTCGGGCGACGCCGCCGAGCTCGTCGCGCGGGCGGGCGGACGCGCAGACAGCGTCACCGCGGAAACGGTCGCGGATGCCGCACGCGCCGGCAACCGGCTGGCGCAGGCGACGCTCGAGGCCACCTGGTGCGTGCTCGGCTGGGCGATCGGCCAGGCGATCACGCTCGTCTGCCCGCGCCGCGTGGTGGTGGGCGGCGGGGTATCCCTCCTGGGGGAAGAATTGCTCTTCGCGCCGCTACGCCGCGAGGTTGCGCGGTACGCGTTCCCACCGTTCGCCGGTTGCTACGACATCGTGCCGGCGGCCCTGGGCGAGCCGGTAGTGCTGCACGGCGCACTGGCGCTCGCGCGCGACCGGTTCGGCGTTGCCGCGACGTGATGACGTCCGCTCGAATGATCGGCCAGCATTGTCATCCTGAGCGCAGGAAAGGATTCGACGCGTGTCCTTCTGCGCACAACTCCCGCGCGCGCCGGCTCTGTCATCCTGAGCCAAGCGAGGGACGAGCCAAGCGAAGGATCTCGGTGAGGAGGCCCTCACCCCGTCCCTCTCCCGCGGATCCATGAGCGGGAGAGGGGGCCGCACTTGCCCCCACTACCGGAACATCTGGAATCTGCCGACGGCGTCGAAGGCGTTTCGAAAGTGCTCGATCTGGGGGTCCGCCTTGTCGCCCGGCCAGGTGATGGCGACGACATCGAAGCGTGCGGGCCGGTCGAGCAGGCGGTGCTTCTTGAGGAATTCGAGGGCCAGAAGGGTGAGCTGCTGTTGCTTGCCTGCGCCGACCGATTCGGCAGGGTGGCCGGCCGCGTGGTGCTGCCGCGTCTTGACCTCGACGAACACGACCTGGGCTCCGTCGAGGGCGACGAGGTCGAGCTCGCCGCGGCGGGTGCGTAAGCCGCGGGCGAGCACGCGCATGCCCTGTGCCGCGAGGTAGCGCTCGGCGGCCTGTTCGCCGCGGCCACCCAGCCAGCGGCGCAGCCAGTTCGCCATGGGGGTGCTCAGGATTCGGTCTTGTCGCTCTCGCCCACGCGCTGGCGTCGCTCGCGCAGCCGGGTCGATTTACCCACCCGTTCCCGCAGATAGTAGAGCTTGGCGCGGCGGACCTTGCCGCTGCGCTTCACTTCGACGGCGGCGATGCGCGGCGAGTGTAGCGGGAAGATGCGTTCGACCCCCTCGCCCTGCACGATGCGGCGCACCGTGAACATCTGTCGCGCGCCGCCGCCGCGGCGGGCGATCACGGTGCCGCTGAAGATCTGGATCCGCTCCTTCTCCCCCTCGAGGATCCGCACGTGGACCTCGACCTGGTCACCGATCTCGAACCTGAAGGGTTCGCCGCTGCGCAGCGTCCCATCCTCCACGTGCTTCATGAACTTGTTGATCACGGCGTTACCCTTCGCTTTCTGTTGAACGGCACCGCACGAAACCTCTGGTTCGGACCGGATCGCCCGGCGCTGGAGCGGTTTTCACTCCGCGGGATTGGACGCGGCCGGGCTCGACGCTGCGCCGTCGCGCGCGGCCCGCGCACGGCTCCGCAGCTCGGCCTGACGCGCGCGCCAGCGCGCGATCTCGTCGTGGTTGCCCTTGAGCAGCACGTCGGGCACGCGCATGCCGCGGAATTCGCGTGGCCGGGTGTAGTGCGGGTACTCGATCCGGCCCGGCTCGCGGAACGACTCGTCCGCCGCGCTCGCGGCGTCTCCCAGCACGCCCGGCACCAGGCGGGTGACGGCGTCGATCACGACCATCGCCGGCACCTCGCCCCCCGACGTCACGTAATCGCCGATCGATACCTCGGTCGGCTTGAGGCCGATCCGGATTCGCTCGTCGAACCCTTCGTAGCGGCCGCACAGCAGGAGCAGGCGGGGGCTGCCCGCGAGCTCGCGCACGAGACGCTGATCCAGCCGCTGCCCCTGCGGGGTGAGCATGACCAGCCGGCCCGGCTCGGCCTGGGCCTGGACGGCATCAACGCCGGCGAACACCGGTTCGCAGCGGAGCACCATGCCCGCCCCACCGCCGAACGGCCGGTCGTCCACCGAGCGGTGCTTGCCGATCGCCCAGTCCCGGATATCCCAGAGGTGCACGGCCACCAGCGCGCGCTCGATGGCGAGCTTGAGCACGCTCTGGCGCAGGTACCCCGCGAAGGCGTCGGGGAAAAGCGTCAACACGTCAAAACGCATGCCATGCGGGGCCGCTAGGCCTTTTTCGCGGGGGTGTCGGCCGGTCCCTTGCGCTTCTTCTTTTTACGCACGGGCAGCGCCACACCGGCCTTCTTGAGCAGCACAGCGACCCGGTCGGACGGCTGGGCGCCCACCGACAGCCAGTACTCGGCACGTTCCTTGTTGATCGCGTACCTCTTCTCGGTCTCCGGCACCATCGGGTCGTAGGTGCCCAGCTCCTCGATGGGCCGGCCGTCGCGCGGCCTGCGCGAGTCGATCGCGCAGATGCGGAAGAACGGACGATGCTTGCGGCCCATCATCTTCATGCGGATCTTGACCACAGAGACTCCTCCAACACCAGAACGGGCCACGCCCCGGGGCGGGTGAGTGGCCACCGGCGGTGCGCGAACTCACCCGGAACACTGCCAGCACAACTCGCACCTCGACCCGCCGCGACGGACGGCTTGGTTGCTCGGGCCGGCTTCGATTCGGAACCGCCTTATAAGGCGGGCCAGGAACACGACGGCCAACTGTATCCGCGATCGGTGCCGGCACGCAATGCGGAGACCGCCAGCGGCAGTGTCCTGATCACTTCTTGCGGCGGCGCTTCTCCATGCGCTTCTTCGCCTGACGCTCCTTGAGACGTTCGCGAGCGCTCTTGCGGTGCGACCGCTCCTTGGTCTTGAACATGCGAGCGCCCGGCATGAATGCGCCGATCTTACCCAGCCCCGTGAGCGCTTTGAACCGATCGCGCAGCCCCATCGACGCCATCTGCTTCATGATGGGCCGCATGGTCTGGAACTGCTTGAGCAGGTGGTTCACGTCGCTCGGTTCGGTCCCCGCGCCCTGGGCGATGCGGCGCCGCCGGCTGGGATCGATCTTGTCCGGGTTCCGCCGTTCGTCCGGCGTCATGGCATCGATGATGCCCTGCAGGCGGTGGATCTCCTCTTCGCTGGAGTCCAGGCCGGGGAGCTCGAGACCACCCGGCAGGTGGGCGAGGATCTCCTTCATCGACCCGAGCTTCTTCATCTGGTCGAGCGACGAGCGGAAATCCTGCAAGGTGAACTCGCCGCGCGCCAGCCGCTCCTGCTGCCGCGCCTGCTCCGCTTCGTCGACCTCGGCCTGCACGCTGGCCACCTTCTCGACCAGCGTCATGATGTCGCCGCCTCCGAGGATGCGGCCGGCCATGCGGTCCGGATGGAACTCCTCGAGCTTGTCGAGCTTCTCGCCGACACCGATGAACCGGATCGGCACGCCGGTGACCGCCTTGACCGAAAGCGCCGCACCGCCGCGTGCGTCGCCGTCCAGCTTGGTCAGCACCAACCCGTCCAGCTCGAGCGCCTGGTGGAACGCCTTGGCGACCTCCAGCGCCACCTGCCCGGTCATGGCGTCGCAAACCAGGAAGATCTCGTGCGGGTGCACCCGTTTGTCGATCAGCTCGAGCTCCTGCATGAGCTGCGCGTCGACGTGCAGGCGACCCGCCGTATCCAGAATGATGGTGTCCGCACCCTGGCCGGTGGCGGCCTGCACGGCATCCTGGCAGACCTTGACCGGGTTCGATTCTTCGGCGCTGAAAACGGGCACGTTGATCTGCTGCCCGAGCACGCGGAGCTGTTCGACGGCGGCAGGGCGCTGCAGGTCGGCCGCGACCAGCATGGGGTGGCGGCCCCGGCTCCGGACATAGAGCGCGAGCTTGCCGCAGGTCGTCGTCTTGCCGCTCCCCTGCAAGCCGCACAGCATCAGCACGGTGGGCCCGCTCGGGGCATAGTGGATCTGGTGACTCACCGGGCCCATCAGCGCCACCAGCTCGTCGTAGACGAACTTGATGATCTGCTCGCTGGGGTTGATGGCCTTGAGGACCTGCTGCCCGCTCGCCTTTTCGGTGACGCGGGCAATGAAGTCGTTGACGACGCCGAACTCGACGTCGGCCTCGAGCAGTGCCCGCCGCACCTCGCTGAGCCCCTCGCGGATGTTCGCCTCGGTCAGGCGACCTCGGCCGCTGAGCTTGCGGAGGGCGTCGTTCAGGCCGTTGCGGAGTCCTTCGAACATAAGGGGGAAAATTGTAGTGATCGGACGGGACGAATTCAACGGACGCTGGATCGGATGGATCTCGCCGCCGTACGTCAGGCTTTCCAGCCGGACTCGGTTCGGCAGCGGCCTTGTCAGGCTGGAAAGCCTGACGTACACCGGTTCGGCAGCGGCCTTGTCAGGCGGGAAAGCCTGACGTACGCCCGACCGGCAGCCTACGTTCTTGTGCGGACCTACTTACGGCTTTTCGAGCTGCCGCTCGATGGCGGCCGACTTCGCCTGGGCCGACGCCGCAGGCTCGGCAACCAGATCAATGCGGTCGCGCTTCGCCGACGACGTGACCTGGACCGGCACCTTCCAGATGACGCTGCGGACCTCGCAAATGCCGCCGGCGCCGTGGCGACACTGGTAGTAAGTGAGAGAAACGACGACCTCCTCGGCCCCTTCCGCGTCCCCGGTTGTGACCGGGATGTCGAAGACGGCCGCCGGCTTCTTGAGGGTCTGGGTCTTCCCGATCCCTTCGGCACGCACCAGCCCGCGTCCTTCGGGCGTTTCGACGCGGTACGCGATCGGCGCCTGATCGTTCAGCTCGTAGCCGTCCGCGAGGTTCAGCCGCACACGCAGCGTGGCTTCGCGCGAGGAGGGCAGCGTCTGGCTCGGGACGCGCAGCGTGACGGCATTGGGAAACACCGCGGGGCTTGCGGCGAGCGGCGGGCGCGGCGGCGCGAGCCCGTCGAGTGCCAGGGTGGTCACCCGGCCGGTCCGCACGTCCGCGACACGGATCGCGTGGTTGTTGGTATCGGCGATGAAGAGCTTGCCCTGAGCGAAGCTGACTCCGCCGGGCTCATCGAAGCGCGGCGGGTCGTCCTCGGCCCCGGGTTCCCCGTCGCCCAGGACTGTCCGGCTGCTGCGGCGATCGGGATCGACCAGCTTGATCTTGTTGTTGTAGGTGTCCGCGACGTAAAGGGTGTCTCCGGACCACGCTACCCCCAGCGGGTGCTGGAACAGGGCGTTGTTGGCGTCGCCGTCGGCGTCGCCAAAGTCGAAGAGCCCGCGCCCGATCACGGTGCGTACGACCGGGGCGTTCGCCAGCGTGACCGTGCGAACGGCGCTGACCTCGCTGTCGGCCACGAAAAGCCGTTTGCCGTCGCTGGCCAGGCCACTCGGTTGGGCCAGCGCGGCGGACGCGGCGTCGCCGTCCTCGATGTCCTCGCGCCCGGAACCGGCGTAGGCGTGCACGGTGTCCGAATCCGGCTCCCAGACCCAGATCTGGTGCGAGCCGGCCATGGCGATGTACAGGCGGTCGCGCACCCAGGCGAGGTCCCAGGGGCTGTTGAGCGATGTCTCGCGCGCGGGCATCGGCCGGTGCGATCGGCTCGATCCGTGCTCGCCCGTGCCGGCGATCGTCGCCACTTGCCGAGTTTTCAGGTCCGCGCGCCGCAGCATGTGGTTCTCCGTGTCGGCGATGTAGAGCAGATCGCCGACCAGGGCCAGGCCCTGCGGGCGGAAGAAGCTGGCGGCGTCGAAGGCCCCATCCGCGCGCCCGAGCTGGCCGCTGCCGATCGTGTCCAGCAGCTTGCCGGCGCGCGTCGTC
>JBGPMX010000250.1:0-7163 GCA_041487215.1 Planctomycetia bacterium
AGGCCGCGGTGCTCGGCGAGCTCGGCGGCCGGCGGCGTATCGTGGTGGCCGCCGGGGGCGGCGCCGTACTGCGCGACGCGAACCGCGCCGCCCTGCGCGCGTCGGGCAAGGTCGTCTGGCTCCGCGCCCGGCCCGAAACCATCACCCGCCGCACCGACGCGGACCCGACCAGCGCCGAGCGCCGCCCCCGCCTGACCGCCGTCGGAGGCATCGAGGAGGTGCGCCGGGTGCTGGCCGAGCGCACGCCGCTGTACCGCGGCTGCGCCGATCTAACGGTGGAGACGGATGATCGAACCCCCGAGCAGGTGGCGGAGGAGATCGTGCGCGCCGCGTCGGCCTGGGGCGCGCCGGGGAAACCGGAGTGACGGTGGCGTTTCAGGCATTTCTCTTGGTTTGCGTGCTCCTTCTGGGCGCTGTGGTCGGCAGCTTCCTGAACGTCTGCGTCTACCGGCTCCCCTTTCAGAAAAGCCTGCTCTGGCCCGGCTCGCACTGCCCGAACTGCCTGCGCCCCATCCGGGCGTACGACAACGTCCCCATTTTCAGCTGGTGGCTGCTCGGCGGCCGCTGCCGGGACTGCGGCCAAAAGTTTTCCCCGCGGTACATGGCGGTCGAGGCCTTCACCGCCGCCCTGTTCGCCTTCGTGCTCTACCTCGAGGCGCCGGCCGGCGCGGCGGCGCTCGCTCGTTACGCCTACCACGTGGTGCTGCTCGCGCTCCTGGTCGTTGCCACGCTCATTGATCTCGATCTGCAGATCATCCCCGACTCGGTCACGGTGCCCGGCATGCTGATCGGTCTGGTTGGCGGCACGTTCGGCCCCGGCGTGCAACTGCTTGCGGTGACGGCGCCCGCGCCCGAACCGCCCGCTTCGGCCGCGTACGCCGTGCTGGTCGTGATCGGATGGGTGCTCTGGATCGCGGCGGTGGTCGCCCAGCACCCGCGCGTCTACGGGCCCACCGGGTCGGCGCAGGTCATGCTGCTCGCCTGCTCGGCGGTTTACCTTGCGCTCCAGACCGCGGTCCTGGTCGCAAGGCCGATGCCCTGGCCCGGCTGGCCCGCCTGGTTGGCCGCGCACCCGCACGGGGCGGGCTTCGCCACCAGCCTGATCGGCTTTCTGGTCGGCGCCGGGCTGGTCTGGATCGTCCGCGTGCTGGGCAGCGCGGCGCTCGGCAAAGAGGCAATGGGCTTCGGCGACGTGACGCTGATGGCCATGATCGGCTCGTTCCTGGGTTGGCAGGCGACCGTGCTGGTCTTCTTTCTGGCCCCGTTCTTCGGGCTCATCGTCGGGCTCATCCAGTGGATCGGCCGGGGGGAACACGTGCTGCCGTACGGCCCGTACCTGAGCCTGGCGGCTCTCGCGGTGCTGCTCCTCTGGAATGTGCTCTGGCCGATGTTCCAGCAGCATTTCGCGCTGCTCGCGCTCATCCCCATCCCCATCGTGGCGGCGTTGCTGTTGCCGATCCTGGCACTGGCGCTTTGGCGAAACTGGTCGCGCGCGCGTGCCGCGGAGACGCATAGCGCGGCGTAGGCTCCCTCATGCCTCGTCCCCGCGGACTTTCCGCGGCACGCTTCTTGGAAAGTGGGCGCCCCCGAGAGTGGGACGGAGCCCGCGCTTCATCGGCTTGCGAAGTCTGGCTAGCTCGTTTCACGGTTTTCACGCGGTCGCAAGCCGCCCGCCGCTCGGGCGCGCGCATGATTTGACCCGGTTAAGCTGATGAAACTGTCGCGATTGATCCGACAATTATAGATAACCGGGCGTGGACGAGCGCGCCGGGTGGTGGTTGCGAATACCAGGGAGGCCCCGCGCAGGGTACCTCGGGCGTGTCGCGTTCGCGGAGCGGAAGGAGGCAGCGGCGTGAAACGGCTTGACCAGCGTCATACGGCTTGGGGCCTAGTGGCCATCGCTCTGTTCGGCGCCGTCGGCTGTGGGCCGACGCAGTCGATCAATCCCTACGCGCTGCGCCGCGAGAACGATCAGCTCCGCGCGGCGTGCCGGCAGTACCAGAGTCAGCTGGCCCAGACCAGGGTCGAACGCGAGAACCTGGACAAAGACAACGAGCAGCTCCAGGGCCTGTACGCGCAGGAGCAGGACGCGCGGCGGCAGGCCGAGGAAGAATCGAAGCTGGCGGCGAGCGCGCCGCGCTCGGCCCCGACCCTCTCGACCCGCTCCGTCTACGACGACGACAAAGACTTCGGCCCGCCACGCGGCCGCGCCGGGTCCGGCCCGAGCGCCGCGCGCGGCGTCGCCGTGAACAAGAAGGGAGCCACCAACGGTTGGCTGCCCATGAGCAGTGTCCCCGGCGCCCAGGTGGTGCGCGACGGCGACACGGTGCGCATCCGCGTCACGAACACCAGCCTGTTCGATCCGGGCAAGGCAACGCTCAAACCGGGGGCCACCCAGGTGCTCGATCGCGTCGCGGCGACGCTGCGCCGCGACTACCCCGGCCTGCTCATCGGCATCGAAGGGCACACCGATTCCGATCCCATCCGCAAGAGCAACTGGAAGGACAACCACGAGCTGTCCATGCAGCGCGCCATGGCGGTCTTCGAGTACCTGCGGACCAAGGGGGGAATTCCCAGCGACCAGTTGGTGCTCGCCGCCTGCGGCCCCAACGTGCCGATCGCCTCGAATCGGACATCGGCCGGCAAGGCGCAGAACCGCCGCGTCGAGTTTGTCATTCACCCGGTGGAAGCCCGCGCCGACGGGGCTTCTCGACGCTAGGCTACTGCTCCATCCCAACGGCCCCACCACGGAGCCACGGAGCCACGGAGTAGACGGGACAACTTTCTCCGAGCCCGGAGAAAGATCACACCGCAGAGACGCAGAGGGCGCGGAGCCCGGCTACACCTTACACGCGTGGTCTGCTCGTGGCTTCCCAAGCCGCTTTTCCTCTTCGCTTCTCTGTGCCTTCGTGTCTCCGTGGTTCTTGGGTGAACCTTTCTTGCCTCGGCGCTCTCTGCGCCTCGGTGGTGTGATCTTCCGGGTACGGCTTCCCGCCCGCTTGAATCGCCTGTTAAACTCAAGTCACCATGATCACGATCGTCGACTACGGCATGGGCAACCTGCGCAGCGTGCAGAAGGGGTTCGAGAAGGTCGGCGCCGAGGCACGCATCACCGACCAGCCGGACGCCGTCGCGCACGCCGATAAGCTGGTGCTGCCCGGCGTGGGCGCGTTCGCCGACGCCATGGCCGGCCTGCGCGCGCGCGGCCTGGTGGATCCGATCCTGCAGCACATCCGATTGGACCGCCCGTTTCTCGGCATCTGCCTGGGGCTGCAAATGCTGTTCGCGAAGAGCTACGAGGATGGCGAGCACGAGGGGCTGGGCGTGCTGGACGGCGAGGTAGTGCGGTTCGCGCAGCGCGACGACCTGAAGGTTCCGCACATGGGCTGGAACCAGCTCCGTGTGCGGCGCCGTGCCCCGGTGCTGGAGAATATCGCGGACGGATCGCACGTCTACTTCGTCCACTCCTACTACGTGGTCTGCCGCGACCCCGAACTGGTCGCGACCGAGACGGACTACGCGGGCCCGTTCGCGTCCAGCGTCTGGCGCGGCAACCTGTTCGCGACGCAGTTCCATCCCGAGAAAAGCCAGAGTGTCGGTTTGTCGCTGCTTCGCAACTTTGCGTCGCTCTGATAGAATCCGCCGCTCCGGGGCCTCTGCCCCCACCAACCTGCAATGAGGGAGCGGGTCCGTTGGCCGAACCCTTCGCATCCGCCTCGACCGGGGCGGGCCGAGGGCTCGATCCCGGCGACGGCCCCACGACCGCAACAAGAATGCAGATCATCCCGGCGATCGACCTGCGTGGCGGAAAGTGCGTACGCCTGCGGCAGGGCGACTACAACGACGAGACCGTGTTCGGAGAGGATCCGGCGGCGATGGCGGCGCGCTGGGTGGCCGACGGGGCCGAGCGGCTGCACATCGTCGACCTGGACGGGGCACGCGACGGCCGGCCGGCCAACCTCGACGCGGTCCGTGCCATCGTGGCCCGAGCCGGCGTGCCGTGCCAGTTCGGCGGCGGCGTGCGCAGCCGCGAGACGTTCGCCGAGCTCATGGCGGTCGGCGTCGACCGCGTCGTGGTCGGCACGCGAGCCGTCATGGAGCCGGCCTGGGTTGTGTCGCTCTGCCGCGAGTTTCCGCACCGCGTCTGCGTCGGGCTGGACGCGCGCGACGGGCGGCTCGCGCGCGACGGCTGGACACGCGAGACCGGCCGCACCGCCGTGGAGCTCGCGCGGCAGCTGGATGAGCTCCCCTTGGCGGCGATCGTCTACACCGATATCCACCGGGATGGCATGATGGGGGGCGTCAACCTCGAGGCCGTGGAGGATCTCGCCCGCGCGATCCGCACGCCGCTGATCGCGTCAGGCGGCGTGACCACGCTGGACGACGTCCGGGCACTCGCGGCACGCGCGCTGGCGGGCTGCATCGTGGGGCGAGCCCTCTACGAGGGCACGCTGCGTCTCCCCGAGGCCATCCGCGCCGCCGCGGCGCGAGCGTCCCCCCCGTGAGCCCGAGCGGGCCGGTGCCGGCCGCGCTATAATGTCGGGCGCACTCCCAAGAACCGTTCGAGGCGGAGGCGACACGAAGCAACATGCCTAAGTTTCACATGCAGGATATCCGCAACGTCGTGCTGGTCGGCCACGGCGGCGTGGGCAAGACATCGCTGGCCGATACCATGCTCTTCAAGGCCAAGGCCGTCGACCGGGCCGGCAGCGTCGACGACGGGACCAGCATCTCGGATTACGAGGATGAGGAGAAGCACCGCAAGTTCTCGATCGACTCCACCGTGCTGCACTGCGAGTGGAAGGCGAAGTGCATCCAGCTCATCGACACGCCCGGCTACCCCGATTTCATCGGCGCCTCGCTGAGCGCACTGGCCGCCGCCGAGACCGCGATGGTCGTGCTCAACGCCGCCGCCGGCATCCAGGTCAACACCCGCCGCATGTTCCGCGAGGCCGGGGAAAGTCGGCTCGGCCGCTTCCTGGTCCTGAACAAGCTCGACGGCGAGAACATCGATTTCGACGCACTGCTGCAATCCATCCGGGAGAGTTTTGGCCCCCAGTGCGTGCTGCTCAACGTGCCCGTCGGCCTCGGTGACAAGTTCTCGGCCGTCGTGAGCGTGCTCCACCCGCCCGCTGCGGTGCCCGCCGGCGTGGTCGCCGACCCGCAGCAAGAACGCACCAAGCTGATCGAAGCGGCGGTGGAGGCGGACGAGGCCCTGATGACGCGTTACCTCGAAGGCGAGCAGCTCTCCGCCGACGAGATCGCCGGCGCGGTGCGCAAGGCGATCGCCGCCGGCAGCCTCGTGCCCATCGTCTGCACGTCGGCCAAGAAGGCGATCGGTATCGAGGAGCTGCTCGACACCATCGCCACACTCGCGCTGGCACCCGGCGAGCTGCCGCGCGTCTTGGTCAAGAAAGACGGTAACGGCACGCCGGAGCTGCCGCTCGAAGCGAACGAGAACGCCGAGCCGCTGGCCCTGGTCTTCAAGAGCGTGACCGATCCCTTCGTGGGCAAGCTGACCTACGTCCGGGTCTTCTCCGGGAAGCTCGTCGGCGATTCGTCGCTGGTCAACCTGCGCACGGGCAAGCCCGTCAAGCTCGGCCACCTGTTCCACGTGCAGGGCAAGCAGCAGGAGCAGACCGCGGACGCGGGCGCCGGCGAGATTATCGCGGTGCACAAGATCGAGGACCTCGCGTTCGGCGACACGCTGGCCGCGCGGGCCGGCGGCGCCGTGTTCCCGCCGGCGCGCGTGCCCACGCCCATGGTCAGCCAGGCGGTGCAGCCGAAATCACGCGGCGACGAACAGAAGATCTCGGGCAGCCTGGGCAAGATCGCCGAGGAGGACCCCACCTTCCGGGTACGCCGCGACGCCGAGACGAAGGAGATGGTGATCAGCGGCATGAGCGAGCTACACCTCGACGTCACCCGCGCACGGCTGCGCCGCCGCTTCCAGCTCGAGATGGACGTGAAACCGCCGCGCATCCCCTACCGCGAGACCGTCACGGTCCCCGCCGAGGCGTCCTACCGCCACAGAAAACAGACCGGCGGCGCCGGGCAGTTCGGCGAAGTGCACCTGCGGCTCTACCCGCTCCCGCGCGGCGGCGTGGTCCCCGAGGAGTTCCTCACCAAGGACAAGTTCCCGCATGCGCGGCACCACTCCTACCACCCCGACGTCAACTTCCTGTTCATCGACTCCGTCGTCGGCGGCACCATCCCCAACCAGTACATCCCGTCGGTGGAGAAGGGGGTGCGCAAGCAGGTCGAGGCCGGGGTGCTCGCCGGCTACGTCGTGCAGGACGTCGCGGTCGAAGTCTACTTCGGCAAATCGCACCCGGTGGACAGCAAGGACATCGCGTTCCAGATCGCCGGCGAGATGGCGTTCAAGGAGGGCTTCGAGCATGCCAAGCCCGCGCTGCTCGAGCCGGTCGTTATCATCGAGGTGACCGTCCCCACGCACCACATGGGGGACATCATGGCGGACCTGTCCAGCCGACGCGGCCGCATCCAGGGCACCGACACGCTGCCGGGGAACCAGAGCATGATCACGGCCTCGGTGCCGCTCGCCGACGTCATGGACTACGCGCGCAACCTGGGCTCGATCACCGGCGGCCAGGGCTCGTACACCATCGAGCCGTCGCACTACGACGTGGTGCCCGGCAACGTCCAGGTGCAGATCATCGAGAAGGCGCGGAGGGCGAAGGAGGAGGCGCACGCGGCGCACTGATGAAGGCGTTGAGCGCGGAGCGTCCAGCGTGAAGAGAGCCCGATCCCACCCGACCCGCTGACCGCACGAGGCGGAAGGTCATGGGAGAGGCTCTTGGCGCGCACACTTGCTCCCGTCGCCCCATGCTTGCTCTCCTCTCCCCACGCGACTGCCGGGTGACTGGTCTTCTCCTGGGAGAGGCCCTCTTCGCGCACACCTCTCCCCTCGCCCCACGCGCGGCTGCCCTCAGGGATCATGGCAGCAAGCGTGGGGAGAGGGGTTGGGGGTGAGGGGTGGTGGACCCGGCGGGGGTGAGGGGCGGATTCCCCGGGGTGAGGGGCGCCGAACCCGGGGGTGAGGCGTGGAGATCGAGTGGGGAGACCTTCGGTCAACGGGGCGGCGGGGTGAGGAGACCCGCGCCGAACCGGGTTTGGCTGAATTGTCTGGTACGGCAGGCCGA
>JBGPMX010000251.1:0-7161 GCA_041487215.1 Planctomycetia bacterium
CTGCTGGCGGCGTTGCTGCTTTTGGCCGCGGCCTCTGTCGTGTGGGCATACTGGACGACCCTGGGCGACCTGGTCGAGAGGTGGCGGAGAGATCCGGACTACTCGCACGGGTTCCTGGTCCCGTTGTTTTCGGTGGCGCTTCTCGTCCTGCGGGCTCCCAAGCTGCGTCGCGACCGGCTGGCGCCGAGCTGGTGGGGCGTGCTCGTTCTTCTGGCAGGCGTCCTTGTCCGGCTGGCCGGAGCGCTCTTCTACCTGGAATGGTTCGACGCCCTATCGCTCGTGCCCTGCCTGTTCGGCCTCTGCCTGCTGATCGGCGGTCGGCACGCGGCCCAATGGGCATGTCCCGCGATCCTGTTCCTGCTGTTCATGGTGCCGCTGCCGTACCGCCTGGACGTGGCGCTGGCGCAGCCGCTCCAGCAGGTCGCGACGCGGGCGAGCTCCTACGCTTTGGTCACGTTAGGCCTTCCGGCGATCGCGGAGGGCAGCGTGATCATCCTGAACGACGTGGAGATCGGCGTGGTGGGGGCGTGCAGCGGCCTGCGCATGCTCGTGGTCTTTTTTGCCATCGCAACCGGCGTGGCGTTGCTCATCCGCCGCGCCTGGTGGGAGCGTCTGGTGCTGGTCGCAAGTGCGATTCCGATCGCGATCGCCGCCAACGTAGCGCGGATTGTCGTGACCGGCCTGCTGTACCAGGTGGTGAGCAACGAGGCTGCCAGCCGCTTCTTCCACGACCTGGCGGGGTGGTTCATGATCCCCCTGGCGCTCACGATGGTCTGGGCCGAGCTCCGTGTGCTCTCCCGCCTCTGGGTGCCGGACCCGGCTGGCGACGGGGGCGTGGTGGGTCTGGGGCTGAAGCCGGGCGAGCCGGCGGATGAGGCGGCCGCGTTCGCGGCCGCACGGAGTTGATCGACGTGGGCCTCTCGGTTGCGCAGCGCCTGTTTTGACGCGGAGGTTCGGGGTTGGCAAACGCACGGCACGAGCGATTTCCCCTCGAGGGGTCGGGAACGCCCCACCGGAATGGAACCGGTGGCAATGGCACCCCGGAGCGTCCGGTTGCCGGCGGGCATAGACCGCTCGACGGGCGCCTGTCCGCCGTTCCCGACGTGGCCGCTCTGCTCAAGGCGCTGCGGCATTGCTGGGTCTCGGTGCTGGTGCTCGGCTTGATCGCATCGGCGGGCGCGGCAGCCGCGGCCTGGCTGTTCTTGCCTGCGTACTACACGACCTTCGCGCTCCTGCGCGTTGCCTCGGTCACTCCCCGACTGGTGTTCGACACGGCCGAGGCGCGGAGCGACTTCGGCACGTACCAGCGAACCCAGTTGCAGCTGGTCAAGAGCCGGTTCGTGCTCAATGCGGCGCTACGCCAACCGGGGGTCGCCGCTCTGGCGTCTGTGCGCCAGCAGCTGGACCCCGTGAAGCGGCTCGAGAAGGAGATCAGTGTCGATTATCCGGGCGGGTCCGAGATCTTGCGCATTTCGCTGAGCGGCGAGGACCCGAAGGAGATCGAGATGCTGGTGAACGCCGTTAAGGACGCCTATCTCCAGGAAGTGGTGAACAAAGAGCGAGACCAGCGGTTGCAGCGCATGAGCGATCTGGAGCGGATCTATAACGAGAGGGAAGAGAAGGCGCTGTCCAAGCGCACCGCGCTCAAGCAGCTCGCGCGCACGCTCGGGACGAGCGACTCGCAGGCGCTGACCTTCAAGCAACACATCGCCCTCGAGCACTTCGCCGAGCTCAAAAAGGAGCAGACTCGCTTGCACTTTGAACGCATGCGCGCCGAAGCCCGGCTGGCCGCGCGCCAGAGCGCCCTTCAGCCCGACGCGGACCCCATCGTCGCAGCGGGCGCGGTGGACGCCGAGGTCGAGAGCGACCTGTCCGTGAGACGCAAGGGCGAGCGTGTTACGCAGCTCGCGGAGCTGATCGCGCGATGGGAGCATTTGGCCACGGACCAGAGCGGGCCGCTGCTCGCGCGGCAGCGTGCCGAGCTCGCTTCGGCCCAAGAGTCGCTCGAGGCCCGGCGTGCCGAGCTGGCGCCGGCCAAGCGGGAGGAGCTTGTGCGGAAGGCCCGCGCCGAGATCGAGGCGTCCCTGGCAGAGGCGCAGGGGGAGCTGGCCCTGCTCACCGAGCAGGAGCGGGCGATCTCCGACGAAGCCGATCGATACAGCGAGGAAATCGCCCAACTCGGCACCTCTTCCTCCGACCTCGAAATGATCCGAGCGGAGATCGCGCAGGCGGAAGCGGTGAACAACCGGATCGCCAGCGAAATGGAAGCGCTGCGGGTCGAGCGGGACTCGCCCTCGCGCATCACCCTGCTGCAGCCGGCCGAGGTGCCCCAGACCAAGGACGCGAGCCGCAAGCTGAAGCTGAGCGGCACGGCGGGGCTGGGCGCGTTCTTGCTGGTCGGCGCGGCCCTGTGCCTGTGGGATTTCCGGATCGGCCGTGTCGATGCGCCGGACGAGCTGGTCGGGCGGCTGGGGATCCCGCTGCTGGGAGCCGTGCCGTCTCTGCGGCAGCGCGGCCGCGGCCTCCTGGCCTGGCGGAAGCGGGCGCCGGACGCCCGCGCGCTGGTCACCGAATCGGTGGACGCGATCCGGGCCATGCTGCTGCGTGAGACCGAGGCCGGGGCCATCCGCGTGCTCATGGTCACCAGCGCCGTGGGAGGGGAGGGGAAAACGACCCTGGCGTGCCATCTCGCCGCCAGCCTCGCGCGCGCCGGCTGCAAGACCCTGCTGGTGGATTGCGATCTACGGCGGCCGTCTCTGCACCGGCTGTTTGAAACAGCCCTGGAACCGGGATTCGGTGAGGTGCTGCGACAGGAGTGCACCGCGGAGCAGGTCGTCCGAGCGAGCGCGGTGCCCGGCCTATCCATCGTTGCGGCGGGTCGCTGCGACCGAGGCACCATCGAGCGGCTGGGCCGGCACGATCTGCGGGAGGTTTTCGAGCGTCTGGCGCCGGAATACCAGCTCATCGTGCTCGACGCCTGCCCCATCCTGCCTGTGGCGGACGGCCTGTCGCTCGCGCACCACGCAGACGCCGTTGTGTTTTCGGCGCTGTGCGGCGTGAGCAGGCTGCCCTTGATTCAGGAGGCCTGGGACAAGATGGCCGGTCTCGGCGCCAGGCGGCTGGGCGCGGTCGTAAGCGGCACGGCGCAGGCGAGCCTGGACTACGGATACCGGCACGCGGCGGTGGAGGCCGACCGAGCATGACCCCGCGGACACAGCCAGGTCCCCTGGGCTCTGAGTTCCCTGCCGGGAGCGGCGGCAACGGTGCGGCGACGGCGCGACCGCGCGGCGGAGGGCGATCCGGTTTTCTGCCCCCAGCCCTCCTGGCGCTGGCGATCATCCTTTCCTCCGGCGTCGCCCATGGCCTTGTGACCGGCCGGTGGCAGGCCGAAGCGGCAGCGGCGGGAACGCAGCTCGAACAACTGCCATTGCTCCTCGGTGACTGGCAGGGTGAGGACGCCGAGATCGACGCCGAGGAGCTGCGGGTCGCAGGCGCGTCGGCTCACGTCGCTCGAACCTACGTGAATCGCACGACGGGTGATGCCGCCGCCGTGGTCGTTCTCTGCGGCAAGCCTGGCCCCCTTTCGGTGCATACTCCGCTGGCTTGCTATGCCGGGGTGGGCTACGAGCCGGTCGGCGGCGTCCACCCCTGCGCGGTGGAGTACGGGTCCGCGAGCGACACGGAGCGGACGGCCCAGTTCTGGGCGGCGGAGTTGACCCGCGAGCGTCCCAGTGCCGCGTCCCGGCTTCGAGCGCTCTGGTCCTGGAGTGCGAACGGACAGTGGCTCGCGCCCGACAACCCCCGGCTGGCGTTTGTTCGGAGCCGGTCCCTCTTCAAGCTCTACGTCATCCGCGAGTTGCGCGGTGGCGTGGACGCCACGGGCGAACGGGTCGAGCAGGATTTTTTGCGGCAGCTGCTCCCCGCGCTCGATGTGCTCGTTCTTGCCCGATCCGACCAACCGTAGCACCCGGGCTCGTCGGCCTGCACGCGACGGGACTGGCCGGGACCCGAGCGGGGGAGCCCGGATGTCGCTGAGATTGTCAAGCGTTGCTCGACTGGTCCGCCTGACCACCGCAGTGCCCACTGCCCTTGCTTCATAGGTGGTACGCCATGCGATTGGAGACGGAAGCCGAGGTGGTGCGGTGCCACCCTGTTGTCGCGCGCACGTCAGCGGCAAGGCCGCAACTCTGCCCGCCGCGCGGCTGGCATGTGCCGCTCAAAGCGGCGCTCGAGTTTGCCCTGGCGATTGTTCTGCTCGTTCTGACCGCGCCGCTTGCCCTGCTGGCGGCCCTGTTCGTGAAGCTGACTTCACCGGGGCCCATCCTGTACACGCAGACCCGGGTCGGCAGGTACGGGCGACCGTACACGATCTACAAGATCCGGACCATGCGGCACAACTGCGAGTCCGAAACCGGCCCGAAATGGGCGACTCCCAACGACCCGCGGATCACGCGCGTGGGGCGGTTCCTGCGCGCCACGCACATCGACGAACTGCCGCAGCTCTGGAACGTGCTTCGCGGCGAAATGGGCCTCGTCGGCCCGAGGCCGGAACGCCCCGAGTTCGTCGTGCTGCTCGAACAGTCGATTCCCTTTTACCGTGACCGTCTGCTGGTGCGGCCAGGGATCACCGGCCTCGCACAGGTTTGCCTCACGCCCGACACCGACCTTGCCAGCGTGCGGCGGAAACTGAAGTACGACCTTTACTACGTGCTTCGGTCCGGCCCCGGGACGGATCTGCGTGTCCTGGTGTGCACCCTGCTGTCCTGCATGGGTGCGCCGTACTGGTTCACTCGTAGGCTTGTGCCGAGCGAGCGCGCGATCAGCGCCGTTTTCGAGAATTCGACATCGCAGGCGGTCATGACGGGCCAGCTCGAGCCCGCGTAGCGTTCGCCGGAGACCCGATGGAGCAGCACGCGCCATACCACGCATCGATCCGGACCGCCAACCGCGTCGCGGTTGACCGTGGCCGGACCGGCCGCCGAAACGCCTCCGTTGCGGTGCCGCTGCATTCCGGTCGCCCGGTGGTCAACGCCTTCACGGTGGACGTCGAGGACTACTACCACGTCTCCGCTTTCGCGGACCGGATCCACCCGCGGCAGTGGGACGGGTACGAGAGCCGGGTGGTCGGCAACACCCGGCGGGTGCTTCGAATGCTGGACCGCTGCGGCACGCGGGGCACCTTTTTCGTGCTGGGCTGGGTGGCCGCCCGGTACCCGGGGCTGGTTCGTTAGATTGCGAGCGCCGGGCACGAGGTCGGTTGCCACAGCTTTTGGCATCGCCTGATTTACCAGCTGACTCCGGATGAGTTCGCTCGCGACCTGGTGCATGGCCGCGACGTGCTCGAGAACATCACCGGACAAGCCATCACGGCCTACCGGGCGCCGAGCTTCTCGATCACCGAGCGATCGCTCTGGGCGATCGACCTGCTGATCGAGCACGGCTTCCGCTACGACTCCAGCATCTTTCCGATCTACCACGATCGCTACGGTGTGCCGGGCGCCCGGCGTTTTCCCTATCGGGTGTTACGCGGCACGGCTGCGTTGACGGAGTTTCCCCCGTCGGTCCATCGCTGGTTGGGGCTGAACGTCCCGGTCTCTGGAGGGGGCTTCTTTCGCCTCTACCCGGTGCGGCTGAGTTGTCATTGGCTGGGCCTGATCAACCGGCGCGTACGCCAGCCGTTCATGTTCTACATCCACCCGTGGGAGATCGATCCGGAGCAGCCGAGGCTGCCCGGAACCGCTTCTTGCCGTTTTCGGCACTACCTGAATCTGGCATCCACCGAGAGCAAGCTGGCATATCTGCTGCGGCGCTTCTCGTTCGGAGCGCTCACCGAATCGCTGGTGGACGCGGTGGTGGAGCCGGAGAAAGCGCCAGCCGGTAAGGCATCGTGCGCCCCCATGCGTGTCCGCGGCGGAGCCGAAGCATGATCTGTACTCCCGCCGAAAAGCAGCCCCGCCCTGCGGCGGCGCTCAACCCGACGTTGCGGCCGTGCGCGCCCCCGTGCGTCAGGCAGCTGAACCCAGAAACCGAGGCTGGCTGGCAGGAGTTCGTGACCCGTTGCTCCGTGGCGACCGTGTTCCACGAGCTTGCCTGGAAGCGTGCGGTCGAGGAGGCGTACGGGCACCGCGCGCACTACCTCTTCGCCGAACGCCAGGGCGCGATCAGCGGGGTACTGCCGCTCTTCTACGTGCACGGCCCGCTCACCGGGCGAGCGCTCGTTTCGCTGCCGTACGCCGTGTACGGCGGGATCGCGGCGACGGACAGCGCGTCGATGGAGGCACTCTACGGCGCCGCGATCGAGCTGTCCGAGCAATGGGGTGCGCGCTACGTCGAGCTGCGGCAGCGGCACGCGTGCCCGGTGCCGGGCGTTGCCGTGGACCGGTACGTCACGTTCCGCAAGACGCTGCCGCGGGATCCGGGCCAGGTGCTCGGCCAGCTTCCCGGCAAAGCCAGAAACGTGGTCCGCAAGGCGCAAAAGGCGTACGGGCTCACGGCAAGCCCGCGCGGCGCGGACGGCGTGGACCAGCTCTACCCGATCTACAACCGCGCGCTGCGCCGGCTCGGCTCGCCCCCGTACCGCAAGCGATTTCTGCGTGCGCTGGCGACCCACTACGGGGATCGGGCGCTGGTGCTGATCATCGAGTACGAGGGACGCCCCATTGCGGGGCAGCTCGCGCTGCGTTTCCGGGATGAGATGGTCTCCTACATCGGCGCCAGCGACGAGCGCTGTAGCGCGATGAGCCCGAACAACTTCATGTACCTGTCTTTGATGGAGACCGCGAGCCGAGAAGGGCTTGGCGTGTTCGATTTCGGCCGCACCCGCAAGAACAATCGCGGGGGAATGGCGTTCAAGAAGAACCAGGGCGCGACACCGGAAGATCTGCCGTACCTGTTCTCGGTGCGGCGCGGCAGCGTGCCGAACCTCACGCCCGGCAACCGCTCGTTCGATCTTCCGCGGCGTGCCTGGAGACGTCTTCCGCTGCTCATGACCAGGGCCATCGGGGCTTGTGTGACACGCTGGATACCCTGAGGCCGATGCGTTTTTCGCTCCGGTGCCGTGATCCGGAGCCCAGGCGGTGACAGCTATGGCGCCGCAACCAAGAGGCCGCAAGGCGCGGCCGTTGCGCTTCGAGATGCGATTCGAGTTGCTCGAATCACGTC
>JBGPMX010000252.1:0-7116 GCA_041487215.1 Planctomycetia bacterium
AGGCATCGTCCTGGTCATGGTCCTGGTGGTCGTGGCCATGCTGGCGCTCGGCGCCTACAGCTTCGCCCGGCTCATGAATTTGGAGGGAGAGGCCGCGAACAGCTACGGCCGGCTCGTGCAGGCGCGCGAGGCGGCGGCCTCCGGCGTCGCCTACACGGCCGCGATCCTCGCGGACCAGAAACGCAGCGGGGCGCTGGGGACCGATCTGTCCGATTCTCCAGCGCTGTTCCAAAACCAGCCGGTGAGCGATCCGTCGCGTCCCACCCTGCCGGTGTGCGGGTTCAGCCTGGTCATGCCCCGCGACGACGATTCGACCGCACGGTCCTGGCGCTACGGGGTGAGCGACGAGGCGAGCCGGCTCAATTTGAACGCGCTCGCCGGCTGGATGAAACCGCCGTCGAGCAGCCAGGCCGGGTCCGGCAGCGGGGGCGGAGACCGCAGCGGCACGGGCGGGGGCCAGCAGGACGCGGCGGCGGACAGCGCTGTAAGCAACCCCCTGCTCAACCTGCCCAACATGACGCCCGAGATCGCGGATGCCATCCTGGACTGGATCGACGCGGATGACGAGCCGCGCGAGAGCGGCGCCGAAAGCGACTACTACCAGTCACTCGACCCGCCCTACCGCGCCAAGAATGGACCGATCGATTCGCTCGACGAGCTGCTGCTGGTGCGCGGCGTCACCCCGCGGCTGCTCTACGGAGAGGATGCGAACCGCAACGGCATGCTCGACGCGAACGAAAACGACCGGGATCAGAGCTACCCCATGGACGACGGCGACGGCAAGCTCGATCGCGGCTGGCTCCCCTTCCTGACCCTGCACAGCCACGAGAGCAACAACGACGCGTCGGGGAACGCCCGCATCAACCTGAACGGCCAGGACCTTCAGTCGCTCTACGACCAGCTCTCAGCCGATGCGGATTTCGGCGCGGACAAGGCGCAATTCATCGTGGCGTTCCGGTTGTTCGGCCCGGCATCGAACCAACCGGAAGGGTCCGGGGGCGGATCGGGCGCGTCGGCATCCGGCGACGGTTCGGGCAGAGCCGATAGCGGACCCGGCGGGGCCTCGAGCGGCGCCGCGGCGAGCGGAGCGAATGGCGCTGCGGCGAGCGGAGCGACCGGTAGCTCGACCAGCAGCGGCAAAACGATCGCCGGCATGGACGCGTCCGGCGGCGCCAAGCAGCAGCTGGAGTCGGTAGTCGAGCTGATCGGCGCCACCGTCCAGGCCAAGATGCAGGGGCGCGACCAGACCACGGAGCTGAGGAGCCCATTCCGGGATGACGAGCTGGATGGCTTTCTCGAAACACTGCTGGACCGCACGGCGACCTCGGACGCGAAGGACCTGGCGGGGCGCATCAACGTGAACACCGCGCCCCGCGAGGTCTTGCTGGGCATCCCGAGCATGACCAGCGAGCTGGCCGATGCGATCGTCGCGGCACGCACGCAGCCGGCCGGCACGTCGGGCGGCTCGTTCGCCGGCGGCACCGCCTGGCTGCTCGGCTCGACCACCATGACCAAGGACCAGTTCAAAAAGTTCGATCGATACCTGACGGGGCGCAGCCAGGTCTTCCGGGTTCAGGCGGTCGGCTACTTCCAGGAACGCGGGCCGGTCGCCCGAGTCGAGGCGGTCATCGACGTGACCGGTTCCACGCCGCTCATCCGATCCTGGACCGACCTGAGCATGCTGGGGCGCGGCTATGACCCCGTTTCGCTGAACAGCCGGTAGCGGATAGCGTCCTGATCTGGGTGGCACGTCCCTGAGGCTTTTGCGAAGGGCGTGCGAACAGGCCCCGAGCCTGTGTAGCAGCGTTTCTCTGAAACGCTGAAGCGGGCCTCGGAGAGGCCCGCCTACACTTGTGATCCGAAGCACGCCCTTCGGTGATCGCTTTGGCAAAGGGCCCGTGCCCATAATAGTAGGTGGCGCGGCGGGCAGCGACCGAGAGGAGTAACGCTTTCGTGGCCAAGCTGATCGTCATTGACTGGGGATCGCGAGATATCCGGCTGCTGGAGGCCGAGCGCCGCGGCGGGCGCCTGGCCATCCGCAAGCTTTCCACCGTTGCCCTGCCGGCGGAAGGGGACGAACCCGTTGCCGGCGCCACCCCGATGGGCGCTGTGCTGGCCCAGGCCGCCAGCGCGAGCGCACGCGTCGTGGCGCTCGTCGGCCGCACCCAGACCGTGCTGCGCGACCTGCGCGTGCCGGTCTGCCCCCCGGAAGAACTCACCGGCATGGTGCGCTTCCAGGCCATGCGCACGCTGAGCCTCTCGGTCGAGCAGGCGTCGCTCGACTACGACGTGCTCGAGATGCGCGATGGGGACACGCAGCGGCGGGTGATCCTGGCCGCGCTCCAGGGGGACGCGCTCGACCGCATCCAGGCGACGACGCAGTCCGCACACCTCGAGCTCGCTCGCCTGGGGCTCCGGCCGTACGCCACCTGGCGGGCCTACCGCGAACACGCGCCCGGCGGCGCAGGCGCCGTGCTGATCGTGAACCACGCCAGCGACTCGCTGGAGCTCACGGTCGGCAGCGCTGCCAGTCTGCTCTTCAGCCGCGCCACCCTGCTGCCCAACGCCGAGCCCGGCGCGGAATCCGCGGAAACTCGCCACGCCCTGATCGCCGAGGTGCGCCGCACTCTGGCTGCGTTCTCTTCCCAAATGCCCGGCGTCGCCGTGACCCGGATCGCGTTGCCCGCGGGGCCGGGGGAGCACGAAGAGCTGAGCCGGGCGCTGGGGACCGAGCTGTCGATGGCCGTCGACCTTTTCGATCCGTTCGATTCCGTCGAGTTGGAGCCCGCGCCCGGCGAAGCGCCGCCGCCGCGCGGGCCGTGGTCGGGCGCCATCGGCGCCGCGCTGGCCGCAAACGAACCCTGGCCGATCGATTTTCTCAACCCGAAGAAGGCGCCGGTGCGACGCGACCGCCGCAAGCCGATCGCCGTCGTCGCGGGCGCCGGCCTGGCCCTCGTCCTCGCCACCAGCTACTTCGTCGCCCACCAGAAGATCGCCCGAGGCAGCGCCGAGATCCAACGCCTCACGGAACGCCAGAACAAGCTCAAGGAAACGCTGAAGACGGCCGCCGAGGTGCTGAGCGAACACCAGGCCACGGACGACTGGGTACGCGCCGGCACCGCCCCGCTCGAAGACCTGCAACGCCTCAGCGAGCAGTTCCCGGATACCCGCGAGATGCACGCCACCGTCCTCACCATCACCCGAGACAGCATCGATCGAGCCGATCACCTGGTGCTCCAGGGCGTATCACGGCAGCAACTGCCGATCGCCGAGTTCCAGACCAAACTCAACAGCGACGACAACTACAGCGCTCAGCCGGTCGGCTCCATCACCGGCGTGCGAGGCGGCGAGTACCGCTTCGAGTTCAAGTCGGATATCACGGCCAAGACCGCTGCCGATGCAGCGGATGACGAGGCAACCAAGACCCCCGCGCGCGCCGAGCGTTCGGACGCCCGATCCACGCGAAAAGGCCCCGCCCGGCCCGAGGGATCAACCCGGTGAGATGTTCATGAATCAACGGGAACGCCTCCTACTCCTGGCCGTGCTGATTATCGCCGGCGGCTACGCGATCTTCTGGGGGATCCAGAAGGTCCTGCTCCACCCGCTCGACGCTCAGCGCGCGCAGAGGGAGACGCTGAAAGCCGATATCCAATCGAAAGAGAAACAGGTCGAGCAAGCGATCCGGGCCCGCGCCAAGCTCGCCGAGTGGGAGCAGCAGAGCCTGCCCGCCGACGTGCACCAGGCGGAGTCGCTCTACCAGGATTTTCTCATCCACCTGGCGCAAGACGCAGAGATCGAGGACGCCGTGCCTACCGCCGGCAAGACCCAGCGCAACAAGTATTTCACACGCGTCGCGTTCACCGTCACCGGCAAGGCGAGCCTCGACAAGATCACCAACTTTCTCTATCGCTTCTACCAGCTCGACCTTCTGCACGAGATTCGCAGCATCGCCATCACCCGTCCGAAGGGATCGGACGGACGTCTGGACATTCGTGTGTCGGTGGAGGCGCTCGCTCTCCGATCGGCCCCGCCACGCGATCGCATTCTTCCCGATGATGCCACGCCCACCGGCGTACGCCTGGCCGGTGCACAGCTCAGCGACTTCGAAGTCGTCAGCCAGAAAAACATCTTTCAACCGTACCGGGACAGGTCCACTCCCAAGGAAATCGAAGTGGACGCCGCGCGCTATGTGTACCTTACCGGCGCTCCCCGGGTTGGAAACGAGCACCAGGCACTGCTGTACAACCGCTTGACCAACGAGGACCATCGGCTCTGGCCGGGCGACACACTGGACATTGCCGGCCTGCGCGGCGAAGTGAAGAGTGTCGATGAGGCAGGCCTCGTGCTTCAAGTCGGCGAAGAGGAGTTGGCGTTAGAGGTTGGAAAGAACTTGCGTGACATGCACCCGGTGGGCGAAGTAGGCGGCACGGCGACGGACGCGGTGGCGGGCGAGGATGCCGTGGCAGGCGAGGATGCGGCGGCGGAATCAACCTCGGCCGCGCCGGACGCTCCCCCCGCGCGGCGCGACGCGGCGGTCACCGAGAAACGCTCCAGCGGGGAGGCGTCGGGCAGGCCAAGACGCCGGCGAGGCGGGGCCCCCAACAGTCTCCCGGGAACATGACCGTCAACGGGCGTAGGCCAGAGACGTTTTCTTCAGTTTTTTCTTAAGAAGGCGTTCTGAATTTGACGATTATACGAGGTACCCGGCCCTGCCGCGCCCTGCTCGGACGGGCGAGAGTCGGCAGGAACATCGGGCCTCGGCTACAAAAGGTTGTGTTTCCATGACTTACATAGGGCGAGCAACCGTGGCCGGCGCGGTAGCCTTGGCAATCACCTCCTGGCTCCCCGCGCAAACGACGTCGGAGTCCGCTCCTCGTCAAACGACCGAGGGGAGCACGCGCGCCAAGTCCGTGACGAAGAGTACGAGCGCGGAGGAAGCGGCGGCGAGCGACGCCCAACCGTCGCCTACGCCGCCGAGCGGGTCGGCGCGCCGCGCTCCGATCGCGCCGGACGCCCGAGTCATTCAGTTCAGCTTTGTCTCCGCCCCCTGGGAACAGGTGCTGCGCTGGTTCGCCGATACTTCCGGCCTCTCGCTCCAGATGGACGTCAAGCCAACCGGCACCTTCAATTACATCAAGGATCCGCAGTCGTACACGCTCGGCGAGGCGATGGACATTCTAAACGCGCAGCTGGTTCCGCGCGGGTTCACGCTCATTCACAAGAACAACTATCTCAAAGTCATTGCGCTCGAGGACAAGATCCCGCCCGACCTCATCCCGCGCGTCACCCCAGAGGAGCTCGAGGAACGCGGCGAGAGCGAGTTCGTAAGCGTGATCTTCCCGCTCAAGAACATCGCGGCGAAAACAGCCGCGGACGAGGTCAAGGAGATGAAGGGGCAGTATGGAAGCGTCGTCGCTCTGGAATCCGTCAATCGCCTGATGGTCACCGATACGGCCGGCAATGCGCGACTGATCAAGGGACTTCTCGACCAGATCGATGCCCTGGGCGCGGCCAGCCAGTCGAAGACGCGCATCTTTCAGCTCAAGTACACGTCGGCGGGCAAGGTGGAAATGATGCTGCGCGAGGTGCTCGGTCTCGCGCCCCGAACGACGGCGACGCAAGCGCCCGACGCCAACGCGCGCGGCTCTGACCGCAACCAGGACTGGCGTGACCGCATGCGCCGCGCGATGCAGGGCGGCTTCGGCGGCGTGCCCCCCTGGATGCAGCCGCCGGGGGGCGATGGGGGAGAGCAGCGCGGCGACGAGCAGCGGCGCGACCGCGGCGGCGCACAGCCCGCCGCCACCCCACCGCAACCGACCGTTTACCTCGCCGTCGACGACCGTCTCAACCAGATCATCGTGACGGGACCGCCCGATAAGCTGGCTATCGCCGAGGAGGTCATCACCAAGATCGACACACCACGCGAGGGAGACTCGGAGTTCACGGCGCGGGAACCGCAGTCTCCGACGGTGCGGGTGTACCGCTTGTCCGACGGGGATGCGCAGAGCCTGGTCACCGCGCTGCAGGCGATCTACCAGACCACGCCGACCGTTCGCTTCTCGGCGGACCAGAGCAACAACGCGGTCGTGGCGGTCGCCACGCCGGACGATCAGGAGGCGATCGCACGGCTGGTTGAGCAGTTCGAGCACGACGAGCGGGATCTGGCCGTGCTGCCGCTCTCCGTGCTGGACGCCAGCGCGATGACCGAGCTCCTGGGCGCGGTCTATGCCTCGGGGCAGCGCGACTGGCGGGGCAACGCGGTACCGCGTGCGGGCGAGCCGCGCATCGAGGCCGACCTCGGGAACAACCGCCTGGTGGTGCGCGGGTCCAAGAAACAGGTCGAGGACATCCGCACGATGCTCGGGTCGTTGGGCGAGCCCCAGATGTCGCTGGCCTCCGGGAGCGAGCGGATCCGCGTGCTGCCGATGCCGTCGCAGAACGCGCAGAGCATCGCGGCCACCATCGAGCAAATCTGGCCGAAGATGCGCCCCGGCAACCCGATCCGGATCATCGAGCCGGGCAAGAAGGCGGCCCCGAACGCGCCGGACACGGCGCCCGGTTCGGGCAACGGAGAGCCGACCGGCGCGAGCTTGCGCATCCCGGAGAGAGTCCCTCGATCTCCCAGCAACACGAACCAACGCCCGCGCACGCCGCCGGCCAAGAACGCGCCCGACCAACCTTCCGCATCCGATCAGACCGGGCCCGACTCCGCCGCCGCCCTGATGCGCCTGGTGACCCACGTGGCCCAGAACGGTGACGAGACCGTGCGGCAGAAGCCGACGGACAGCGCGCCGCCCGCCCCGGAGGAACCCGCCGCTCCCGAAGACAAGGGCCAGGCCCCGAAGGGGGCGCCGGTGGTCATCGCCGTGGGCCCCGACAACCTGGTGATCGCTTCGGACGATCCCGAGGCACTGGCGCAGCTCGCAAACCTGATCCAGTCCATGACGCGCGCCACGCCGGGCGGATCCGATTACACGGTCTTCTATTTGAAGTCCGCCGACGCCACACAGATCCAGCAGACGCTCAGCGACCTGCTCGGCCTGAGCACCCTCTCGCTGCTCTCCGGAACCCGGTCGCGTTCCTCGCTGCACATCGTGCCGGACACCCGCACCAATG
>JBGPMX010000253.1:0-7102 GCA_041487215.1 Planctomycetia bacterium
GAACGCGTTGGGATCGGCCGCCATCTTCTCCGCCGCGATGCCAACCCTCTCGAGTGCGCCGGGACGCGTCACGATCAGGTTGTGCGGCATGATGTCCACATTCTCGAAGACGATCTCGACCGGCTTCCCCGCCTCGACGTACATCTGCGTGCGGTCGTAGAGCATCAGGTGCGGGACAGGGCGGATAACGATGACCGGCACGCCGAGCGATCGGACGACCTTGCGCGTCGCCTGGGCGTCCTTGGCGGGGAGGAGCGACGCCAGGTCGTCGGCCAGTTGCAGCGCGTCGCGCACCGCCGGCGCCGTGCGCTCGCTGGCCGGCAGCTTGCCGACCTGGTCCAGGATCGCCGAGACGAGGGGCGGCACCTGGCCGCGCGGCCAGCCGGTCTTGGGGAGCCGGCTGATGGCGCGCATGGCCGCCGCACGCTCATCCCCCCGGCGAACGAACGACGCGAGCGTGGCGAAAGTCGCCTGCTCGTCGCGGCCGGTACTGACAAGAGCGTTCATCGCCGCCCGGCGTACGGTGGCGGCGGGGTCTCCCCCCAGATCGAACCGGACCTTGTCGGAGGGCGCCGGGTTGTTCCCCTTCTGGAAGACGACCTCGCGGCGGGCATCCAGCAGCGTGATCTGAAACCCGTCCAGGCGTTTCGCGAGATCGGGACTGTCGCTGCGGTTCCAGACGACGATCGCCTCGACAGGATGCTCGCCACCCAGGTCCACTTCCCACCACGGGTGGTCTTCGTTTTCGCGGGTGTGGGTCTGGCCGCCGTCGGCGTACCGTCCGCTGGTGTTGCCGTCGATGGCCCGGGAAGGGGCTCCGCCGTGCGCTTCGCTCGACTGCGTGGCCTTGCCGGCGGGTGCAATGTTCACGCCGTCGCTCAGCACCTGCACCTCGGCGAGGGTCAGCGTCCCCTTGCGGGCCAGCTCGATCCGCACGAATCGCCCCGACGTCGGTCGGGCACCGTTTGCCAGGCCCGCCAGATCCTTGGGCAGGCCGTGGAGGAGCGGCTCGATCCGGTCGTGTGCCGCGCCGCGCAGGTCGGGGTCCGGAATCAGCGGCACGGCCTCCAGCATGCTGACCAGGCCGCGGAGCGATCGAGACGCCTGCTTCCAGGTCGGGTCGATGGAGCCGTCGGCGGTGACCAGCGCGACGTAAGCGATCTGGCGCGTGAACGGCCGACGCGCGTCGGCGGACAACTTGGCGAGCCGCGCGCGCACGGCGGGTTTCTTGAGCCGGGCGCTCAGCTCCCCCGCCGGCTCGGCGTGCGACCCGTGGTCGTGGTGCGCCGCGGCCGCTTCGGCGGAGCCGCCCGCCGGCTTGTGCGACGCGCCCTCGCCGCCGGTGCTGAGCAGCAGGTGAGCCAGGTCGTGGAGCACCGTTTCGCTCGACGCGGCGTCGCTGGCGTCCAGCCGCTCGATGGAAGCGAGCAGCTCGCTGGCCGTGTCGGTCTTGTGCAGCTTCGCGAGCGCCGCCAGGGCCTCGTGGCGGTAGTCGGGAATGATGTCGGGGCGCGCGAGCAGCGCCTGATAGACCATGGGGGTGCGCGGCAGCTTGACCAGCTCACCCGTGCTCACGTTGGCCAGCAGAAAGTCGATGCCGGCCGGATTGTCCGCGGCGAACGACGCCCCCGACGCGACGGCCTTCTTCCAGTACGGCTCGAGCTGCCGCATCGTTTCGGTCAGCGTGTACTTCAGGTAGTAGTCCATGGGGTGCTTGAGCACCGCGAGCGCTACCTCGGCGGCGCGCGGGTCCCGGAAGAAGCTGCAGGCGCGGACCGCTTCGAGCCGCACGCGCGGGTACGAGTCCTCCGCCTGGGCACTCAGGAGCCCGAGCGGGTCCGGCACTCGGTCACGCCAGTAACAGAGCACACGGGTCGCCGCCGCGCGAGCGCGGTAGTCCGGTGACCGCAGCATGCGGCGCAGCAGGTCCTCGTGCACGACGTTCTGGCTCTGGTACAGCCAGAGCGCCTCCAGGAGATGATGCTGGTAATCGGCATCGTTCTTGTCGAGACCGTCGGCCCACTTGCGGAGTGCGGCGATGACCTCGTCCGTCTTGCGGCCACTCAGCTCGATCCTGGCTCGGTAGCGCACACGTTCCTCGGGCTGCTTGAGCAGGTCGAGCAGCGTCGCAACGGGGGCGCCGGCGATGGCGGGCGGCTCGAGCAACGGGCGACTCGGATATGTCACGCGATAGACCCGGCCGTGCGTGCGGTCGCGGCTGGGATCACGTAGGTTGTGTTGCATGTGCCCGATGATCGGGTTCTGCCAGTCCAGGAAGTAGAGCGCGCCGTCTGGACCGAACTCCAGGTCGGTCGGTCGGAAGTTGGGATCGCTCGAGAAGATAACCGGCTCGGTCTCGACCCCCTCGAGGCCCGAGCCCGCGTCCTTCAGTTTGTAGCGCAGCATGCCCTGGAAGCCGATCACGTTCGCGTCGAGATAGTCCCCCTGCCAATCGTCCGGGAAATGCCGGCTCGAGACGATCGCGGTGCCGGGGCAGGGACGCGTACGCTGCTTGTAGATCGGCTCGAGGCCGGCATGCTTCTGCGGGAAGTCGAGCCGCCCGGAGAACGCCGCCGCGAAGTAGTTCACGTTGCCGGTGCCGTCGGTCACGATGTCCTGGCCCCAGCGATCGAAGACGTGTCCGTGCGGGTTCGCGAAACCGTACGGCACATAGGTGTCGAACTTGTGCGTGCGCGGCTCGTAACGAAAGACCGCCGCGTTGGCGGAACGCTCCGGAGGGCCCCACGGCGTCTCGACCTGGGTGTGATGAAATGTCCCCTCCTGGAAGTAAAGCGCTCCGCCTGGGTCGAGCACGAAGCTGTTGGCCGTGTGATGGGTGTCGGCCGAGTCGAGCCCGTCGAGCACCCGCTCCCGGGTATCGGCCCGGTCGTCGCCGTCGCTGTCCTTGAGGAAGACGAGGTCCGGCGCCTGCGCGACGAGCACCCCGCCCCCCCAGAACTCGAACCCGGTCGGGCAGTGCAGGTGATCGGCGAATACCTTGACCCGGTCCGCCTTGCCGTCCCCGTCGCTGTCCTCGAGGATCAGCAGCTTATCGTTCATCTCCTCCTTGGGCCGCCAGTGCGGGTAGGACGACCAGGCGGCCACCCAGAGTCGCCCCTTCGTATCGAACGACATCTGCACCGGGTTGGCCAGCTCGGGGAACATTTCTTCGGAGGCAAACAAGTTCACCTTCAGTCCCTGACCCAGTTGCATCTTGCCGATCGCCTCTTCGCCCCCCAGGAAGAGGTGCTCGCCGTTGGGCCCGGACCCGGGCTTGTTGGTCTTGACCGGAATGAACGGCGGGGTGTTCGAGTCGTCCACGGACGAGTCCTTGCCAAGCGCAGCCGCCCAGATGCCGCGATCGCGATTGGCGGTCATGACGTCGAGCACTTCCATCTCGCGCTGCATGACGTCGCGGTTCGACTGGCCGTCCACGAACTTCAAATCGGCGCGGCCGCCGAAGATCGAATACCCGTCCACGGTCCGGTAGCGGTTGAACCAATAAAAATTCTTTGCGAGCACGGCGGCACGGATCTGCTCCAGCCGTGCCGGGGCCCGTTCCGGCGCGGCATCCGGAAACAGCCCCCGCTCGATGACCGCGGCGAGCTGCCGGTCACCGTACTCGCTCAGGTGGATGCCGTTGATCGTGAGCGGCCGGGGCGATTCCGCGTAGAGCTGCATGGTGGGATGGAACAGATCAACGAACCTCACGCCGTTCGCCTGCGCCACGTCGGCCATGGCCGCCGTGTACAGTTCGAGCCGCTCGTTGTTCGCGTGGCCGTCGGGCAGGTTCGGGTCGTGCAGGTTCTCGTGCGCAATGGGGGAGAAGAGCACGAGCCGCGGCGCGGTCTTGCCGTTATATTTCTCGTCGAGCGTGTGCTGGATGAAATCCTTGAGGTCCGCCCGGAACTTGCCAAGCCCCTCGGAGCCGCCGAACGATTCGTTGTAGCCGAAGAAGGCCAGGACGACGTCGGCGTTGGTGGCGCGGAGCCAGTCGTCCGGGCTGCCGAAGTTGGCCGAGCGAAGACGGAGTGTCAGCTCATCGCCGGAGAATCCCAGGTTGCGAAACACCAGTTCGTGGTGCGGAAAGCGGCTCTGGACGAGCGCCTCGAGCCAGCCGTGGTGCTGCATGCGATCCGCCAGCGTGTTGCCGATGACCGCGACGTGGTCCCCGTTCCGGAGCTCGAGGCCGTCCGCGCGCGCCAGAGCGGGCGACATCATCACAAGCAGGACCGCGAGGTTCCACTTCATGAAACGTTCCTTTTGCTCGGTAGTCGTTCGGCGGGAGACGGTCGGGCAGGGTCGCGAGCGGCACCCCGGTTCGAGCCGGGGGAACAGGTCCAGTCTACCACGTGCGACGGATGAGCGTGAAGGGCCTGCGCCTTCGGAAGAGTGTCCTCATCTGCGGTCGTGAAATGGGTGGCACGCCCCTGAGGCTTTGCGAAGGAGTGTAGCAGCGTTTCTCCGAAACGCTGAAGCGGGTCTCGGAGAGACCCGCCTACACTGACGCCCTTCTGGCTCCAGCAGCACGGTTTCGCTCGTGCCGAATGATGGATCCGCCGGCGCGACACCGCACCGTGTTGATTCTTTGACGAGTTGGTTGATTTCGTCACTGCGCAGTGCGTACGATCTTGGGTCATGCCGCTTCCGCATTCACGTCCGGGGTTCGGCATGGCTCGCGTGATGGAGTGCGCGATCAATGGGGTGACAACCGCGCTGATCGTGCCGCTCGTCTGGCCCAAGCGTACCGCCGCCGTGCTGGGCGCGGTGACCGTTCTGATGGTATATGCCACCGTGGGCCGTCTCACCCGGCCCGCCGTTCCGCCACCTCCCCCTCGGATAGCGCGCTACCAGAGTGAAGTCGCTGCCGACGATGCGGCGCGGCGCACGAAGGTGACAAAACCGAGCGAGCCGAACAGCAGGCTGCACGGTTTGTTCGACCTCATCGCGGACCCCCACGATTCCCACTCGGAGAACCTGCCATGACTCGGCGCCGTGCTTTCAGCCTGGTCGAGCTGCTGGTGGTGATGGCGATCCTCACGATTCTTATGGGGTTGTTGCTGCCGGCGGTGCAGCGCGCCCGCGAAGCGTCGCGGCGCACGCAGTGCCAGAACCACCTCAAACAGATTGGCCTCGCCCTGCTCAACTACGAGTCGGACCACGGATGCCTGCCCATCGGCTGGCAGACCGCCCCGCGTCCGGACATGTGATCACAACCCGGCTATTCCAGCTGGATGCTGGCCATACTTCCGGAGATCGATCAGCAATCGCTCTACAATGCGTTGAACCATGATCTGGCCGGTTGGCACCCCGCCAACGCGACGGTCGCCCGGCAATCCCTCGAAGTGTACCTCTGCCCGAGCGCACCGCGGGCCAACGAGCTCTTCCCGATCGATGTCAACGGCCCCGTCTTGATGGCGTACTCCAACTACGTGGGAAACCTTGGAAGCGACTACCTGCTTGACTACATGGATCTCGGCAAGGGCATGCAGCCGGACGGCGTACTCTTCCGCGACAGCAACGTACGGCTGCGCGATATCGAGGACGGAACGTCGCATACGCTCATGGCGGGAGAACGTGAGCACCCCGACTACCTGCTCCACCCCGTCTGGGCGCTCGGCGCCACCGGAAAGGTAGTGGCCTACACATCGCTGGGCATTCAGCGGACGGGCGAACCGAAGCTGCACTGGGGCTTCACGGCGCACCACGTGACAGGCGCCCATTTTCTGATGGCCGACGGCTCGGTGCGGTTGATCGGCAGCAATGCTGACCGTACGCTCCTACTCGGCCTGAGCACGCGCATGGGCCACGAGGATCTGCGGGAGGAGTTTTGAAGCTCCCCGTACTCCTGCCCAAACCGGGCTCAAATCGGGCGACCCAAAAAAAACGGGGCAGCCCGCTGCCCGCTAGTTCGCGGACAATGGGTCGCCCCGCGTTGTGATCGCAAACGTCTGCCGCCCGCCTACAGTGCCGTCAGCGAGAACGTGTGGGCGGAGATGTTGTTCCAGAAGCCGTGCTCGTTGTCGTACTTCAGCCAGATGCTGATCTTGTAGGTCTTACCCGCCCGCAACGTCTTGCGCTTCGTCTCGTTCACCGCGATCGTCCGCGTGCTGCGGCTCTCATCAAACTCGCGGGAAAGCTTGTGGGCGTCGTCGATCTTGACCTTGTATGAGATCTCCGTATCGCGAAACATCGTCTGAAACGCGTGGCGCAGCTCGACGACTTGCTTGGTTGTGAGCCGGAACTTCCGCTCCGCGTGCACTTCCGCTTCCGCGTGCCGCCGATTCGTGGCCCCCATGTTGACCGTCAGGCTGGCAAAGCTGGGGCTATCGAACGTCGTCACAATCGGCCGTGGCGCGCCGTGGTGCGTCTCGGTCTTGATCTTCCACGCGCCAACCGCCACGAACGCCGCAGCGCCCGGAACCGCCGGGATCAGCACGGCGGCCGCGATCGCCGCCATCACACCCCGCCACCGCGCCCCCGCCACCCAGTTGCCAACTCTTGCTGGTGAAATCATTGGTGCTCCCTCTTGAAGTCCGTGGACGGCGCTCGGCGCCGCAAATTCCTCAGAATCCTACTAACCGTTAAGCGGAATATATCTTCCCTAGTTTAACAAAACAAGCTGAAAAAATTCGGTTTCTTTCGGTCGATGGGGGGCTGTACAGGTGTGCCGGATCCGGGCGCGAACCGCGAGCGCGGAGGCGCCAAAGCGGTCGGCAACCCTGCACTTGGGAAGGAGGGCATCGCGATCAAGGGGGGATGCGCGGTGGATCAGCGGAAGTTCTGGAAGTAGTCCGCCTGATTCTGGAAGCCGCTGCGAGGTGCCGCCTCGCCGATGCGCTTGCTCGCCCGGACCTCGAGGCTCCTCACCTGTCTGCTCAGAGTGCCCACGCGCTGCTGCGTGGCTGCGCGCTGCCGGGTGTAAACGGAGTAGGCCAGGGGGTTGTTGACGGTGGTGAGCCCGCCGAGATCTTGCGCGAACACGCGTGCCGCAGCGAGGCAGAACCAAGCGATCAGAGCCGCGGCAAGACAACGCCGTATCATGATGGCTACTCCCGCTGGTCGATGTTCCTGCCTCATACTAATACAATCGTCACACGAC
>JBGPMX010000254.1:0-7094 GCA_041487215.1 Planctomycetia bacterium
CCCCGACCCCTCTCCCCACGGGGATGGCGGCCTTGGAGCCGCCAATCCCGTGGGGAGAGGGGAGAAAGATCCCACGAGGGAGAAGGGGGCGAAGCTCTCGTGGCTAGCCGCGGAGCGGCGACCGTGGTTAGCCAGGGGTGAGCTGGGCGCAGCCCGGCGCAACCCCTGGAACCGATTCCGAACCCCCCTCAGCCCTGGAAGGGCGACAGAAACGGCTCGCGCCGGGGGGGTAGAGAGCCGTAGGCAAGATGTCTAGAACAACCAGGGCATTGCCTTGCGCAAAACCATCCGAACCGCGAGAGGACCCAGACATGGCAGACAATGATCGATCTCAATCAACGCCTGAGCCGATTGAGACCGTTGTGCGTTCTTGGAGTGCAGGCGACCCGACCATCACGCAGGAGGGGGTCGCGCCGGACGCGGGGGGCTGGCGCATCACGGCCGAAGGAAAACGGACCGTGCGGCTTTTCGAGGTGCCCGCCGGCCCGGTGGATGAGGGCACCGTACTCTACCGCGCCCGAATCCGGAGCGAAAACCTGAGCGGCCGCGCGTACCTCGAGATGTGGTGCCGGCTGCCGGACGGCCGTGAGTACTTCGCGAGGGGCTTGCCGCACGCGGTGCGCGGGACTACCGATTGGTCGCTCGTCGAGACGCCGTTCCTGCTCCAGAAGGGGCAGCGGCCCGATCTGGTAAAACTCAACGTCGTCGTGGAAGGGAAGGGAACGGTGTGGGTAAAGGACGTCCAGTTGCTCATGGCCGGCTCTGATGTCGCCCAGCGCGCCATCGAGCAGAAGGGTGGGCGCCTCGCGAGCCCGGCGGGCACGGCCTGCGATCCGCTGGTGTTTCAGCGTGCCTTTCTGCCCTACATGATCGTGTGGATCGTGGGAATGTTCTTGCTCGTCGGTGCCTTGCAGCTGCTGGTGCCGTACGTCGAGGGGCGCACGTCCCAGCGCACTTTGTTCGGCGTTCCGCTTTTCCGTGCCCAAGCCGCGCAGGAACAGGGGGTGACGACGGGCGTGGTCGCGGTGGGTGGAATAGCGATCGGGGTGATCAGCTTCGGCGGGCTGGCCATTGGACTCGTGGCGATCGGCGGCGGAGCCGTTGGGTTCTTCGCGATCGGCGGCGGGGCGGTAGGCATCGTCGCGTCGGGTGGCGGAGCAGTCGGGGTGATTGCCATCGGCGGCGGAGCGGTCGGATATATCGCGATCGGCGGCGGCGCGTTCGGCGTCTATGCGCTGGGGGGCGGCGCCTTCGGCCGGCACGTCTTCCGTGCCGACCGGCAAGACCCCGAGGCGGTGCGCGTCTTCGCGAAGTATCTGCCGCGTCTCAGCGCCTGCGTGATGGGTTGAATCGTTGAATGGTTGAGTTGTTGAATCGATCGAATGCGTCCCCGGTTGGGGCACTTTCGAAGTCTTCTAGCGCGCGGAGACGAAGGCAATTCAACCATTCAACCATTTAACCATTTAACAACTCAACCATTCAACGATTCAACCTCTGGACTTGGTCCCGTACAATCGTGGGATGCCGATCATCGAAGTCGATCATCTCACGAAGGTCTATCAGGTCTACCAGAAGCGCGAGGGGTTTCTCGCCGCGGTCCGTGGGCTGTTCCATCGCGAATACCGTTCGGTGCGCGCGGTGGACGGGATATCGTTCCACATCGACGAGGGGGAGATGGTCGGGTTCCTGGGTCCCAACGGCGCGGGCAAGACGACCACGCTCAAAATGCTCTCGGGCCTCGTCTTCCCGACCGCCGGCTCGGCGCGTGTGATGGACTTTGTCCCCTGGGAGCGAGCCAACGCGTTCCGCCGCCAGTTCACGCTCGTGATGGGACAGCGCAACCAGCTTTGGTGGGACCTGCCGGCCCAGGAGTCGTTCCGGCTGCACCGCGAGATGTATGCCATCCCCCGCGATCGCTACCAGGCGGTGCTCGGCGAGATGACCGAGCTCCTGGGTGTGGGCAAGTTGGTCAGCCAGCCGGTCCGCGAGCTGTCGCTGGGCGAGCGGATGAAGATGGAGCTGGTCGCCGCCATGCTGCACTCGCCGCGCGTCGTGCTGCTCGACGAGCCCACCATCGGCCTGGACGTGGTGGCGCAGGCGAACATCCAGCAGTGCCTGCGCGATCTCAACGAGCGCAAGCGCACCACCGTGCTGCTCACCAGCCATTACATGAAGGACGTCGAGGCGCTCTGCCAGCGGATCATCGTGATCAATCAGGGGCGGATTATCTACGATGGGCTGCTCAGCCGGCTGATCGAGCGGTTCGGCACGCAGAAGATCGTGCGGCTTCAGGTGGCGCCGGGGCACGCGATGCCGCAGCCGGCCGACCTGGATGGCATGGCCGAGCTGGTCGAGATCAAGCCGCCGACCGCGTCGCTCCGCGTCGATCGCACGCGCATTCCCCAGGTGCTCGGCGCGCTGCTCGATCGATTCGTCGTTGCCGACGTGAGCGTGGAAGACCCGCCGCTCGAGGAGATCATCGCGGACGTGTATCAGATCCGATGAGAAAGTACTTCTACGTTCTGAACATCGCCCTCGCCGAGCGGCTGGTCTACCGGACCGACTTCTTTCTGAGCACGCTCATGCGGTTCGCGCCGATTATCAGCACGATCCTGCTCTGGCGCGCGGTGTACGAGGGGGCGGGGACGGAACGGCTGGGCGGGCTCAGCTACCGGAACCTGGTGGCGTACTACCTGTTCACGATGATCACGCGGGCGTTCTCGAGCATGCCCGGGCTCGCTGCGGGCATCGCCCGCGACGTGCGCGAGGGGACGATTCAGAAGTACATCGTGCAGCCGATCGACGCCGTCGGCTTTCTGCTCATGACGAGGATGGCGCACAAGCTGGTTTACTACGCCGTGGCCGCCGTGCCGTTTGCCCTCGTGTTTTACCTCTGCCGTGGCTTCTTCACCGGCTTGCCCGACGCGTGGTCGCTCGCCGGCGGCATGCTGTCGCTGCTGCTCTCCTTCTTGCTGGGATTCTTCTTCGAGGCCTCGATCGGGCTTGTCGCCTTCTGGTTCCTGGAGATCAGCTCGCTGATGTTCATCGTGATGTCGCTGAACTATTTCCTATCGGGGCACATGGTGCCGCTCGAGCTGCTCCCGCCGGCGCTGGCCGGTCTGATGCGGCTGCTGCCGTTCCAGTTCCTGGCGTATTTCCCGTCGATGGTGCTCTTGGGCAAGGTGAATCACGCCGAGCTCGTGCAGGGGCTGTTGCTCGAGCTGGCCTGGGTGGTTCTGTTCGTCGTGCTGAGCCGGGTGCTCTACCGTCGCGGCCTGCGGCGTTATTCGGCATTCGGGGGGTGAGCAGGACGAGTCCGTGGTCGGCGTTGCCGCTCAGCGGTTATCACCGGACTTGCGGTTCCGCAGCCGAACCCAGGCGAACAGAAGAGCGACAAGCAGGGTCAGGTTCATGACAGATGCCCGTGTCACAACAGCCGATGGACGGGCCCAAAGCATCGCGCACCATTCGTCCCAGGTGTTGTAAATGCTCCAGAACCACCGGCCGCGCAGGCTGAAGACGGGTCCGGTGAACTTCTCCCAGAGTCGCAATGAGTTTCCGGGCCAACCTGCCACGTGGCCCATCCGCTCAAGAATTGGGGAGCTGAAGGCATACACGAAAATGAGGCCGACGCCGAGTGAAGCGCCGAGCAAGCCTGCGCGAGGGAGGCGTGGCTGGCAGGTGTACCGTAAGGCAAATAGCGCGACAGCCGCGAGCGGAGCGGCTAGCACGACAAGCGGCCCATACGCGCGCATTAGGAAAAAGGCGAGGAGCACGGCGCCGACGCAGGTGAAAACGACAGTGGTGGTCCGCAGGAGAGTCCTCATGGTACGACATGGGGATCTTACCTTGCGCAAAACGGACTTGCTGCATTCATCTGGACGACTGACAACTGACAACGGACAACTGACGCATGAGTCGTTATCTCCGGCTGTACCGGGAGTTCCTGCGCATCGGCCTTTCCCAGGAGATGTCGTTTCGCGGCAACTTTTTGATTCGGGCCGGCACCGAGCTGCTCTGGTTCGTGCTGCTCGTCGTCTTCTACCAGGTGATCTACTCGAAGACGAACTCGGTGGCGACGTGGAGCAAGTACGAGTACCTGGTGCTCGTGGGCACGCACTTCATCGTGACGGGGATCGTGGAAACGTTCTTCATGCCGAACTGCTCCGAGCTGGCCGAGAAGGTGCGCAGCGGCAAGCTCGACTTTGCGCTGGCGCAGCCGGTCGACGAGCAGTTTCTGCTCACGATGCAGAACATGGACTGGGCCACGGCGACGAATATTCTCTACGGGGCCGGCGTGGTGGTGTACTCGCTGGCCCAGCTGGGAGTATCGCCGGGCTGGATCGCCGGCCTGGCCTACGGCGTCACGCTGGTCTGCGGGGTGGCGATCTTCTACAGCCTGATGATCATGCTCTCGGTCACGGCCGTCTGGCTGATCCGTAACCAGAACATTTATGAGATGTGGTTTTACGTGAACATCTTTGCGCGGTTCCCGCCCGAGATCTTCAGCGGGCCGCTGGGGACGCCGCTGCGCCACGTTTTCACGTTCATGATCCCGGTGTTGATCGCGGTGGCCGTGCCGGCCGAGACGCTGACCGAGCGGTTGCTGCGGCCGGCGATGATCCCGTTCGCGGTCGCCATCGCCGCGGCGTTTCTGTTCTTGAGCCGCGTGGTGTTCCGCGCCGCGCTGCGGCATTATCGCAGCGCAAGCAGCTAGTGTTCCTCGACCAGCCGGAACTGGTCGTCGAACCGGCCAATCACGAGCTCCTTGCCTTCGGGCAACTCGCGCAGGCTGGACTCGATCTCCGCCCGGTCTCCGACCACGATGATCGACAGCTGGTCGGGGTGGAAATACTCCTGCGCGACGCGGCGGGTGTCCTCGAGCGAGACCGCGCGGATTTTCGGCACCACGGTGTTGAAGTAATCGTCGGGCAGCTCGTACTCGACCAGCTCCTCGAGCTTGGCTGCGATGTCCGAGGACGTCTCGAACTGCGCGGGGTAACCGCGTTCGATGTACGTCTTGGCGAACTCGAGCTCCTTATCGGCGACCGGCCGGTCGCCGACGAGGTCGCGTAGCTCCTTGAGGAACTCCTGGAGCGCCGGGGCGGTCACCGCCGTCTGCACGCTGGCCCTGGCCACGAACGCGCCGGGCTGGCGGCGCCATTCGAACCCCGAGCGTGCGCCGTAGGTGTACCCCTTCTCTTCGCGCAGGTTCATGTTGAGCCGGCTGGTGAACTGCCCGCCCCACAGCGTGTTGACGATGGCGAGCGGGAAGTAGTCGGGCGACTTGCGCTCAATGCCGAACTGGCTGACCGCGATCACCGACTGGGCGGACCCCGGCTTGTCGACCAGGGTGATGCGTGTGCCGCGGGGCGCGGGCGGCTCCGGCAGCGACAGGGCCGGCGCGTGGGACGCTTCCCAGCCGCCGAGCCGCGGCTCGAGCGCGGCGACCAACTCGCTCATGGTCAGGTCCCCCACGACGATCAGGGTCGCGCGGTTCGGGCGAAACCGAGTGCGGTAAAGAGCCGTCAGATCGTCTCGAGTGATGCGGCCCACGCTGCTCTCGCTGCCCAGTTCAGGGCGGCCGTAGGGGTGCGCGTGGCCCCAGAGTGAGGCGTGCACGCCCAGGCTGGCCAGCGCCGTCGGCTCGTCACGCAGCCGCACCAGGCGGCCGCGCGTCAGGCTCTGCTGACGCCGCAGCTCTTCCTCCGGGAAGGCCGGGTGTGTCAGCACGTCGGCGTAGATCTCGAGTGCCCGCGGCAGCTGGCGTTTCAGCGTGAACAGCTTCGCGGTCATTGTGTCCCAATCGGCCCCCAGAGACAGCGAGGCGCCGAGGGCCGCCAGGTCGTCGGCGATCTGGGTGGCCGATCGCTTCTCGGTCCCCTCGTCGAGCATCGCCGCGAACAGGTGCGCCAGCCCGAGCTGCTCGGGCGGATCCGCCGCGCTGCCGAAGCGCGAGACCAGGTTCATGCTTACCGTGGGCAGCTCATGGTGCTCGATGACCAGGAGCTCGAGGCCGTTGGCGAGCTTGCCGCGCTGGAACGGCGGCAGCTGAAACCGCGGGCTGGGTCCGGGCTGCGGCACCTTGCTGCGGTCGAGCGTGGCCGAGGACCGGGCCGCCTGCCGCGGCGGCTCCGCCGCCGCCGCGCCCACCGCTTCACGGGTGCCGGCCGACGCCGGCCAGGCCGCGCCGGCAACGACCTCGACCGTGCGCGCCGTGCCCGGCGCGACCTCAAGCAGCACCCGCTTGTCGGTCAGGTACTTCCGCGCCACGCGGCGGATCCCCTCGGTAGCGACGCGCGCGTACCGCTCGAAATCCTGCGTCGCATAGCCCGGGTCGCCGGTCAGCACGTTGTACTGGTTGAGCCGATCCGCGCGCCCGCCGAATCCGCCCACGGATTCCAGCGCGGTGACGAAGCCGACCTCGTAGCGGTTCAGCGCGCGTTCCAGCTCGGCGTCGCTGGGCGGCTCGGCCTGGATCCGCGCGATCTCCTGGTCGATCACCTCCTCGATCACGCTCAGCTCCTTCCCCGGCCGGGCTGTCGCCTGGAGCCGGAACGACCCGGCGATCTCGGATGATTCCTGGTAGGCGCTCACGTCCTGGGCCAGCTGCTTCTCGTGCACCAGCACGCGGTACAGCCGGGACGCCTTGCCGCCGGCCAGCACCGAGGCGAGCAGGTCGAGCTCGGCATCATCCGGGGCGAACCCGGGGACGGTGTGCCAGGCGTAGTAGACCCGCGGCAGGCTCACGCGGTCCTGCATGCGCAGCCGCTTCGGGCCGGGCAGCTCGGGCGCCGCCGGCCGGGGACGCTCGACCGCCGCAGCGGCGGGCAGAGAGCCGAAGTACTTCTCCACAAGCAGCTTCGTCGCGGCCGGATCGATGTCCCCCGCAATGCAGAGACTGGCGTTACCGGGGTGGTAATAGCGGCGGAAGAATTGCGCGATGTCGTCACGCGACGCGGCCGTGAGATCGTCCATCGACCCGATCGTCGGCCAGCTGTAGGGATGCTCGGGCGGATACAGCGCCGCGGCAATCGTCTCGGGCACCAGGCCGTACGGCCGGTTCTCGTAGCTCTGCCGGCGTTCGTTCTTCA
>JBGPMX010000255.1:0-7085 GCA_041487215.1 Planctomycetia bacterium
GGCCTTTGCTTCGGACGCCAGCCGCTCGGCGTTCGCGGAGACCCAGAGGTATCGGTCGAACGCGTCGCGCGCCGCCGGCTCTCGCTCGTAGGTCGAGATTGGGTCGGCCGTGTAGGCGGCCAGTGGCGTGTTGCCGCCATCCGCGCGGGGCGTTTTCGCCCCCGGCAGCAACTGGGCGATCCGGTCCGCCAGGCGCCGCCAGTCGTCGCCGCCCCCGGTTCGGGCGAGCGCATCGTAGGTCCAACGCAGCGCTTTGTGCCGCATCCGCCGGGTCTCGGCTGCCGCGTTCGGCACGCCTCGCTCCGCGGCGCGCTCGGCGAGCGCCAGCAGCTCATCGGCGTGCGGCGGTCTTAGCGCCGCTTCCTCGGCCCGAAACCCCCTCACACGCGCTTCCTGCGCCAGCTCGCGCAGCGCCGTGTCTCTGTAGAAATCCGCCAGCGCCTTCGTGCGCTCGGCGAGCGCGTACCAGGCCCGCTGGTCGCCCGGCAGGATCCGGCCCGCGACCTCGGCGTACCGCTCCTCATCGGTCGCCGTGATCTTCTCGACCTCGCTCACGCGCATGACGAGCTTGCCGTCGGTCTGCTTGGTCAGCGTCCCGGTTACCCGGACGAACCTTGGGAGGCTGCTCGGGAAACTGCGCATCGCTTCGGGCGACAGATCAAACTCGACTTTCGAACTCTGGAGCCGGATCTGATCGCGGTTCTGCCCCACGCGCGCGCTAAAGCGGCCCTCCACCGTCAGGCGGTGGCCCACCAGGTCGGATCGGCTCTCGAGCTCGTGCACCCACGTGACCTCCTCGGCCCGAACCGACCCCAGGCCGACGGCCAGCAGGACAGCCAGAAGAGCAAGCGTTCGCCGGCGGAAACCGGTTGGAGCGGGAGTTGCTGGATGAAACGAGTCAAGCATGGGAACGCATCACCTACTACGGAAGAACCGCCACGGAGTGGCGGGCCACATAGAGAACACGCTGAAGCGTGAACTCCAACGAGTCATCGTCCGCCCAGCCACTCCGCCTGGGTCTCGAGCCTGGACCGCATTTCCGCGTCGAGCGGCCAGGCCGCCTTTTCCAGGCAGAGCGGCGAGGTGAGCAGAACGCCGCTTGCGGGTGAGAGCTGCACTGTCCAGACCGCGCTGCCTGGCGCACGCTCGATCGATTCAATGCGCGCGCCGAACAGCAGCCGCGCCGGCAGCCGCTCGCGGACGCTCTCAAAGAGCGCGAAGCGGCTCACCTCCCAGCGCCCGGCTTCGTCGCCCACGAAGAAGGCGTATCCGAGCTCGTAGTCGCCCGCCGCCGCGTCCAGCGCGTCCGAGACGTGCACGCGGGCGTCGAAGACCAGCGCGCGGCCGCGCACGTTCGCCTGCACGTAGCGCGACCACTCATCGGGGGACTTATTCTGCACCTCGCGCGCGATGAGCTGCTCGAGCGGCGTGTCGAGCCGATCGTCGTAGATAGCCACCTCGCGCGCGAGCTGCTCGATCCCGACCTCCTCGGGCCCCCGGCTGCCGAAACGTCGCATCGCCGCCGTCGCCGCATCGAGCTCGCTGCGTGCCACCGCGAAGTCGCCCCGCTCCAGCGCGCGGGTCCAGGCCCCCCGGCGCTCCAGGATGTTCGCGGTGAGCCGCGAACGACCGGTCAGGTACACGGTGAGCATGGTCGTGCCGATCACCGCCAGCACGATGCCCGCGGCGACCAGGCGCCCGGTCGAGAACCAGCGGCGCGGCGGAACGAACCTCCAGAGTGCTCGTGCGAGCCGACGGCGGGTACGTCGCGCCCGCACCCGCAGGCGCACCCCGAGCGGTCGTTTCTGTACAGCCGGCTCGACGCGCGCGCCCGCCGAGCGTAGCACCGCGACCGGCGCCGGGGCAGGGTAGAGGCTCCGCGGCAGCACGAACAGCACCTGGCCGCAACGCGGGCAACCCAGAAACTGCCGCTGGTCCTTGCGAAAGCCGCTGAAGCTCTCGCCGCAGGCGCAGGCAATTGCGAACGGTTCCGGCGGGGGCGGCTCCGCCGCTCGCCCCCCGAACACCCGGCGCGCGTGTTCAAACAGCACACCCAAGAACGGACTCCCAGTACGCCGTCACACTTCCGTCACCGGCTAGCTCGAATTATCAGCCTGCCCGCCGCCGCGTCAACCGGCTCAGCGGTGGCACCAACCGAATCGGCCGCCAGTACGTACAGGATGGGGTGGTCTTCGCCACCATCGGGCAATAACGATTCGGGCACCTCGCTGGAGCGGTCGATGGCGGGCTGAACTCCAGCGGAAAGCTGGGTGCAATTCTGCATCAGGGTGTTGCGACACGATGCACCCGGAAGACCAGGGCACGTATTTCCGCAGCCACGGCGCCCGCCTACTGTTACCATAATCGTCGTGGGCACAGAAACTTGCGCCGATGACGGCCCGATCGATCGCGTGCTCCGAACGGCTTGGTATATGCCTTGCAACATTGACACCGACCCAGTCTCCGTTTCGGCCGGTATGGTCGGGACAAATCTCACGGTAACCGAGAGAACCCTATGAGCCAGCTTGCGTGGAAGGCCGTCGAGCGTTGCGCGTCCCGGAGTCAAACACGGCGGTCGCGCGTGGCACCGAAGCGGGTCCAGCCGCTCCGTCTCGAACAGCTCGAGGACCGGATGCTGCTGAACGCACACCCCGCCGGCGAGACGCCGCACCACATCCACCCGCGCCTGGCGATCTTTGTGGACGGCCAGAACTTCACCGTCCCCAAGTGCATCGGCATCGGCGTGGACGATCAGGGGCAGACCTGCACCGTGATCGGTACCCCCAACGAGAATGCGCACACGCACTCGGCCGACGGCATCTTTCATATCAATGAAGCTGCCGGCGTAACCACGTTCGTCAAGGTCATCGACTTTCTGCACACCTGGGACGCGGGTGCGATCTTCACCGCGAACGAACTCAAGCTGCCGAACGGCAGCGGCGGGTTCATCGACAAGACGACCGATGCCACGCATACCATTCGCTTCTTCGTGAACGGCGCCGCGAACTCCGACTTTGGCAACTACGAGCCGGAAGATGGGGATCAGATCCTGATCAACTACGAGGCGCTTCCGGGCGCCACGGCCCCATTCATCAACCCGATCAGCAACGTGACGATGCCCGCGGTCAAGACTTTCCTCCTGCCCCTGGACTTATCGGGGCCGGCGGGCGCCGCGGTGACCTACACCGTCACGAGCAGCAGCGGCAGCGTCACCGCCAAGCTAGCCCCCATCACCAACCGCAGCCTGAGACTGACCGTGACCGGCACGGACATCTCGGGCCAGCCTTTTAGCGGCGACCTGGTCTTCCAACTGTTCGACGACTTGACCCCGAAAACGGCCGACATGATCGCGCAGCTGGTCAACTCGGGCTTCTACAACAACCTGACGTTCCATCGCATCCTGAACGACTTCGTGGCCCAGGGCGGGGATCCCAGCGGCAACGGCAGCGGCGGGCCGGGCTTCCAGTTCGGTGACGAATTCAATCCTCAGCTCGCGTTCACCGGCTTCGGCCAGCTCGCCATGGCCAACTCGGGGGATGACACCAACGGATCGCAGTTCTTCATCACCGATTCGAACCTGAGCCTCGTCGAGGACCACTCGAGTCCGAACGAGGACCCGCCGCAGCACCTGAACTTCCAGCACACGATCTTCGGCCAGCTCGTGAGCGGTTATGACACGTTCAACAAGCTGATGCTGACGCCCGCGAATTCGAGCGGCACGCCGACCAATCCGCCGCACATCACGAACGCCCAGCTCATCCAGGACACGCAGCACGGGGTGCTCCGGCTCTCCGCGCCGGCCAACTTCACCGGCACGTCGACCGTCACTGTGACGGCGTCATCGACGACCGGCACGACCACCGGTACGTTCCAGCGCACCTTCCTGGCCAACGTGGTGGCCGATACTTCCTCCGGCTCGGCGCTCAACGATCGCCCGTTTCTGGTCCGTCCCCCCACCGACGCCGTGACGGGAAAGGGCCAGCCCATCACGTTCCCGCTGCAGGCGACCGACCTGGAGAAGGACCAGCTCACGTTCCGGGTGGGCTCCGGCACGGACATCATGACCGATCCCACGAACGCCACCGTGTCGATCAACCAGGCGACCGGCGACGTCACGATCACGCCGGCGGCCAGTTTTGTGGGCACGATCAGCCTGCGGCTCGGCGTGCGCGACCAGACCGCGCGTGCTCAGGGCTCCTCGGGCGCGCTGCCGCTCGACAGCGCCGGGAATTTCGACACCGAGCTCATGACCCTGACGGTACACGACACCGGGCTCAAGACCGCGATCCTGACCAACGGGGTGCTGGACATCGAGGGGAACGACTCGGCCAACAGCATAACGGTGTCGCTCAATGCGGCGAGTGACCATGTCGAGGTGTCGATCGACGGCACCGCGGTGAGCCCCGGTCAGTTCCCGCTCGCAAGCGTACAGGCGATCGTGATCCGCGGGCGGGACGGCGATGACAGCATCGCTCTCACGAGCAACGTCACCAAGCCGACGATCATCCTGGGCGGAGGAGGCAACGACACCATCCGCGGCGGCGAGGGCGTCGACCTGATCCTGGGCGGCGCCGGGGCCGATTCCCTGAGCGGCAATGGCGGCGACGACGAGATCAGCGGTGACGAGGGCAACGACACGATCTCGGGCGGGAACGGCAATGACATGCTCCGCGGCGGCGACGGCAACGACGAGATCGCTGGGGACGCGGGCAACGACTCCGTGCGAGCCGGCGACGGCAACGACACCGTATTCGGCGGGGCCGGCAACGATAACCTGCATGCCCGCACGGGCAACGACAGCCTGGACGGCGGGGACGGCAACGATATTCTCTACGGCCGGGCCGGCGACGACACGATGACCGGTGGCGCCGGCGACGACACCCTTCTGGGCGACTTTGGGATTGAGACCACCGCCAACCTGGCTGGCGGCAAGGACTCGATCGACGGCGGGCTGGGCAACGACATCATCAGCGGCGGCGCCGGGGACGACAGCCTGACCGGCGGCGGCGGGCTGGACACCATCGACGGCGGCGCCGGCAACGATCGCTGCGTCGGCGCGGCTAGCCAGACGCATTGCGAGACCGTCGCGGCCGCGTCCGGCACCCGGACAGCCAGCCTGTCCACGGGCTTGATGGCCAGCGTCGTGGGCGACCTCATGGCCGACGACGTGCTCGACCTGCACCAGGACGGCATGGCCGGCGCCTGATTCAATTCGCCAGCGGCGATCCGGAAGCGCCCCGCATCACCTCGTGCGCGCCGGCTTCGTGCGGCGCGTCCGGTTCGTGCGGGCCGCCGGCCGGCCGCGACTCGGCCGCGAAGACCGCGCGCAGATCGTAGAGCCCGATGCACCGGTTCTGGGGATTGCGCAGGATCCGACCGCGGTCTTCTCGGGAGTGGCCCTCATAGAGACGCGCGGGCAGCGTGTAGGGATTGTGGAACCGCGCGATCGGCTGGCTCGCCACTCGGAAGCCGCTGCCGAAACCGAACGCCGTTGCCGTGAGCGGCGTCGTGAGCAGGTAGCGCGCCTCCCCCGCCTCGTACAGCCGCCGCGCCTCCTCCCAACTCGTCACGCGGCGCACACCCCGGAACAGCTTCGGGTCGTACCCACGCGACGCAATCACGCCGCAGAGCTCGTGCTCGTCGATGAACTGGGCGGCCTGCCGGCTCTCATCGCGGCTCGCCACGACCGCCGCCACACGATCGCTTTGCGCCCCGGCGAGCAGGACCGCACCCGCCAGCGTTACGGCAAGCGGTCCGGCCTTTGGGTAGTGGCTCCGTTGGAAGAGCGCCCCCCACTGCCTCCCCCTTAGCAAGGCGGGGAGCGGGGAGGTGCCCAGCCAAACCGAGCCACTATCCGTCCTTGTCGCCAGGGGCGCGTAAGAGCGCCGGGCGAACAGAGCCCGGCCGATGCGGTCGAGCGCCACCCCCTGCGCGATCGCCAGCGCCGGAAAGGTCGGGGCGAAGAGTCGCGCGTACGGGACGAAGTGCGGTCCCACACTGTAGAAAAAGTAGAAGCCAAGGGACCAGGTGAGGACCAGGCACGGCCCGAGCGCGCGCGGATCCTTGATCCATGTGCCTGCCAGCAGCACCAGGCCGACCGCGAGCACAATCACGGGGAGCCATCCGTCCGTTGCCGCGACGAACTCGGGGAGCAAGTTCAGCCCATCGCCGGGTTCGGCCGCCGGGTCGGAACTTGCCGGGGACGGGGCGGCGCCGGGCCGCCCGGCCCTCGCCCGCGCGGTGCCCAGGTTGCCCGGAACCACGGCCGCCCCCGCGGCGCCCCGCAAGGCGGCGAGGTAGGACGGAAAGACCGGGTCGATCAGCCGCGCCGGGAGTTCCAGGCACAAGAGCATCACGCCCAGCGGGAGCGCGATCCCGGCGAGCCGCACGGCCACTTCGAGCACGCGTCGCATCGCCGTCGCCGCCGGATCGGCGAAGGCCCGCCCGGCGGCCAAGAGCGCCAGAAGCAGCGGCGCCACCCCGGCCGAGGGATGCGTGGCAAACGCGGCGGCCGCCATGCTGCCGCTCAGGAGCAACCAGCACACCGCGCTCCGCGTGGCACGGTGCGATCGTAAGTACGATGCGAACGCGAGCGCGACCAGCAGGGATTCGAGCGCGCAGGGCAGACCGCACCGAGCGTAAACCAGGTCGTGCGGTGCGAGCGCCAGCAGCACGGCGGCTGCCAGGCCGACGGGCACCCCGAATAGCTCGCGGCCGATCCACCAGGTCACCGCCACGGCCAGCACCGAGCAGGTGGCGGACAGGTACTTCATCGAATCGGCGCCGCGCTGGAATAGAATGTCCGCGAACGCCGCCGCCAACGTGTTCCCCGGCCGCGCCCCGGTCTCGATCAGCATCCGCCAGACTTGCAGCCAGGCCTCTCGATCGGTCCAGCGCTCCGCAAGCGTCCCGAGTTCCGTCGCGAGCCGCAGCCCCCAGTACCCCCGGCACTCGTCGCGGTAAACGAAGTGTGTCTCGGAGAGCGCCCGGAACCGCACGAAGGCAGCAGCAAACAGCGCGATCAGCAGGAACAGGGCCGGGATGAAGGGTCGGGCAGGGGAGGGGCGGAGCGGCGCTTCTTCCAC
>JBGPMX010000256.1:0-7074 GCA_041487215.1 Planctomycetia bacterium
CTCGCGCAGATCGGTCAGCATAGTTTCGATCAACCCGCGCTGCTCGTCGCTGACCGTCAGCTCCTTCTGGACTTCGGGAATTCCGAGCAGCATCGCGCTCGATCCGCCGAACCCGCCCGGTCCGCCAAAACCACCGAAGCCGCCGCGCCCGGGACCGCGCGGCTGCTGGGCCAGAGCAAGTGACGCGATCAAGGCAGCCCCCACCGCCATCCCCACACTCGTGCGTCGCCACATAAATCACCCCCATTTTCCAAAAGCGTGTAACAAAACCGAATGACGTACTATTCGCAAATGCAGTAGACGTGATCGACGCTGCGCAAGAAGACCGCCCCGTCGGCCACGGCGGGCGAAGCCCAGAACATCCCGTCGAGCTCGTTCTTGGCGAGCACCTTGAGCGCGGGGCCGGCCTGAAGCACGTGCGTCGTCCCGCCGTCGTCCAGGCAGTAGATCTTGCCGTCACTGGCCCAGGGGGACGCCCAGAACGCCTTCGCCTCCGGGATGCGCTCGCGGTAGGCCTGCTTGCCGGTCTTCGCGTCGAAGCAGGTGATGATGCCGCCCATCTGGCTCAGGGTGTAGACGTAGCCCCGATACACGAGCGGCGAGGCCATCTCTGGGCCGCCGCGCGTTGCCATCCAGGCCACGCCGTCGTTCGATGTCTCGCCCTCCTTGAGCGTCAGATCGCCTGCGGCTCCGGCGCGCACGGCAAAGAGCGCGCTACCGCCGCCGAAACCGCCTCCCGCGCCGCCACCGCCCGGGCCACGCCCACCCGGTGCACCGCGCGGGCCACGGCCGCTGGGGCCGCCTCCGCCCGGCCCGCCGCCCATCCCGCCCATGGCCTTCAGCCCGGCGTACAACATCTCCGCGTCGCCCACCGGCGACGCGGAACACTGCCCCATCCCCACCGTGAGCTCCCAGAGCTGCTTGCCGGTGGCCGGGTCGTAGGAACGCATTTTGGGACTCCCGAGAGTCACCAGCTCCGTACGCAGCTTGTTCCGCCACACCACCGGGGTCGCCCACGTCGTCTTCTCCGTGCGCGGCGCACGCCAAAGCTCGTCCCCCGTCTTCTTATCCAGGGCGACCAGGAAAGACTTCTCTTCGTTGTCACACAGCACGAACAGCCGGTCCCCCTCGAGCACCGGCGAGCTGGCGGTGCCCCAGCCCATCTGTGTCGCATAGGAACCGAGGTCCTTCTTCCACACCAGGTTGCCCGCCATGTCATAGCAGAAGAGGCCGTGCATGCCAAAGTAGGCGTAGACGCGCTCGCCGTCCGTGACCGGCGTCTCACTGGCGTAGGTGTTGCTGGGCTGGGTGGGAATGCGCGGCTTGGCTTCGAGGGCAAGCTGTTTCCAGAGCGTCTCGCCGGTGTTTCGGTCGAGGCAGTACACCTCCCAGCGGTAGACCGTATCCGGGGGTCTGCCGCCGCCAAAGCCGCCCGTCCCGCCGAACCCGCCCGGCCCGCCGGGGCCGCCGCGTCCGAACCCCTCGCGCATCGGCTGGAGCTGCTTGTTCTGATCCTCGGTGAGCAGCTTGGCGAGCTTGCTATCAACATCCTTTTGCAGTGCTTCCACCTGCCTCTTCTGCTCGGGCCTGAGCTTCAGCGTCTCTTCGAGCGAGGGGGGCAGGATCTGCCCGGGCTGAGGGGGGCGCGAAAAGCCGCCGGGTCCGCTGCGCGGTCCTTGCGGCGTCTCCCTGGCCTGCTTCTTCTGCTCGTCGCTGAGGATCTTGTCGAGCCGGCCGTCCACCACCTTTTGAAAATCGTCCAGCTGCTTTTTCTGTTCGGCTGTCAGGTTCAGCATCTGCTCGAGGAACGGGGCGAGGATCTGACCGGGCTGGGGGGGACTGCCGAACCTGGCGGGACCGCCCCCCGGACCGCCGGGGCCGCGCGCGCCGCCCGGCGGCCCCCCTGCGCCGAAACCGCCGAAGCCGCCCGTCGGCTTTTTCTGATTGTCGGTGACGGCGGTGGTGATGAACACCCGATCGCCCGAGACAATCGGCGAGGACCAGGCCACGCCCGGGATCTTGATCTGCCAGCGCAGGTTCGTCTCCTGCCCCCATGCCGCGGGCGAGTTCGTCTCATCGGCGATGCCGGCGTTGTGTGCGCCGCGGAACTGCGTCCAGTCGCCGGCGACGACCGAGGCCGCGCCCGCAGTGAGCATGAAGCCGAGAGCAATCGGTGCGACCGCTCGCATGACCAACTCCTTTCCAAGACGTGATCGATCCGCAGCTACACGGGCCCGTTTCATTTCAGGCTGGCGAGGTACTCGGCGAGCGACTTCAGGTCTTCGTCGCCGATCTTGCCGGCGAAGGAGGGCATGCGCGAATCCGGCTTATGCGTCTTCGGGTTGCGCACGTGCTCGGCGATCCAGTCCGCGTTGTGGTTGGTGCCGACCTTGGCGAGGTCCGGGCCGCGGGCCATGCCGCGCCCGCCCATCGGGCCGCCCATGCCGCCACCCGGTGGGCCGCCCCCCGGCTGCCCGGCGCCGCGCTGCCCGCTGCGGGGCTGGCCAGCGCCGGGCGGACCGCCCGGTCCCCCCGGTCGAGCTCCGCCCGCCATGGGGCCGCCGAACCCGGCCGGACCGCCGACGCCGCCGATCGCGTGGCATCGGGTGCAGTTATTGGACGCGAAGACCTTCTTGCCGGCGGCGAACGGACCCGAATCATCCGCGGGCGGCGCGGCGGTGCCGGGTGTCGCCGCCGCATCCTGCTGTGTTCCGGGGATCCCGGCCGGGGATCCCGCCGCTTGTTGCGAAGCCGCAGCCGCGCCGGACGCCGGGGGTGCGCCCTGTCCGGAAGGCGGCGGAGGGGGCGGCGACGAATGCAGCGCCGCCGCGCTCGCCTGCCCGGACCCCGACGGGGCCGCCGCCGGCCCCGACTGGCCGCAGCCGGCCAACGGGAGCCAGCCAATCAGGCTCCAAGCCGCGAGCCCCCATGCTCTCTTACGCTTCTTTTCTCGGTGCATTCCACTCGTCCCTCGGATGGTGAGAACCATGACGCCGACCTTCGAAGAGCGCACTACCGTTCCGCTGGAAACGGCCGCCTGGATGCCGCTATGCATTTCCTAAAGCGCCAAGCCCGACCGGCCCGCACCGGATATCCGGCGAATCGTCCCGCTGCGTTCTGCGGGCAGCGCGCGGCAGAAGTCCTTTGAAACCCGCTGCCCTGGAGCAGACAATACCCGGAAGCTCGGTGCGACGCGCTTGCCATCCAGCTTACCGCCGGCCAAGGCAGACCGACATGAACGCTCTGGAACGTTTTCTCGCCGAACACGAGCGTCTCACACGACGCTATTTCCTGCGCGTCGGGGCGGCCGGCTCCGCGGCGCTCGGCCTGCGGCCGCGCCCGGCGCGCGGCGGACCGCCCGCGCCGGGGCTGGCCCGCGCCATCGAGACGCTCGAACCATACTTCACACCCCAGGCAAGCTTTCGCGACGTGTCGCGCGGCAAGCCGCTGCCGCATGCGCTGCCCGAGGATAAGAAACGCGAAGTGGGCCTGACGCGCGAGACCTGGAAGCTCGAAGTTATTTCCGACCCCGAGAATCCCGCGGCGATCCGCCGGCCGCTCACGAACGAGCGCGGTAGCGCGCTCGACTTCCACGCCCTGCTGGAACGGGGCGCGCAGCACGCGGTCCGGTTCGCCAAGGTGATGACTTGCCTCAATATCGGCTGCCCGCTCGGCATGGGCATCTGGGAAGGCGTGCCGCTCCGCGAGGTCGTCTGGTTGACCCAGCCGCGCGAGAACCTGCGCCGCGTCTTCTACTACGGCTACCACAACGATGACCCGCAGCAGATGTTCCGCAGTTCGTTGCCGATCGGCCGCGTGCTCGAGGACCCCTGGGACCTGCCGCCCGTCATCCTGTGCTACAAGTTGAACGGACAGTGGCTGGACAGCGAGCGCGGCGGGCCCGTGCGCCTGGTCGTGCCGGAAGGATACGGCTTCAAATCCATCAAGTGGCTCACGCACGTCGTCTTGAGCAACCTGTATCACGCCAACGACACCTATGCCGACGGCAACAACGACGTGGACAGCGCCCTCAAGACCTTCGCGGCCACGCTCTCGGTGCCGCGCGAAGTTGCGGCCGGCACGCCGATCCCGCTGACCGGCTACGCCCAGGTCGGCGTGTCCGGACTATCGAAGGTCCAGGTCTGGGTGCATTCGAACGCCGACGAGTGGCCGGCGGACGATCGGCACTTCGCCACCGCCCCCTGGACGGACGCCGAGATCCTGGCGCCGCCCAAAGAGTGGGGGGGCGACCTGCCGGGCGGCCGGATCCCCGAAGGCACGATGGGCTTCGACGCCGGCCGTCCGCGCGCCTGGCCCATGCGGCTCGCCAAGGTGCACTGGGCCGCACTCGTGCCCGGCCTTGCGGCGGGCGAGTACACGCTGCGCAGCCGCACGATCGACGAGAAGGGGATCGCACAGCCCCTGCCCCGCCCGTTCCAGAAGTCCGGGCATTCGGCAATCGAAGCGGTGACGCTGCGCGTGCGCGCGTGAGCGATGCTTGCCGCTTCTCACACGAACGAGGCGGCCACGGCGTTCGAGAGGTGCACCAGCCGCCAGGGCGCCTTCTCGCGCAGGGCCGAAGTCAGAAGCAAGCAGAAGCCCCGCGTCGCGGGATCCATCCAGACCATCGTGCCGGTCGCGCTGGTGTGACCGAACACATGCCGAACCAAGAGATCGCTCCAACTCCCCGGCGTGCCCGGATGGTTCATGCGCCAGCCTAGCCCCCAGGGCTGCGTGCGGCGCACGGATTCCGGCAGCTCCGGGAAATCGTCCAGGCGGTTCGTTGTCATCATGGAGGCCATGAGGAACAGCGCGTCGGGACGGCTCGCAGCAGATCGCGTCGGCTCGGTTGCGCCTGTGGGTTCATGGAGCGGTCTTTCTGACGCCCTTCCAGGGCTAACATCGGTTTCCGGAATCGGTTCCAGGGGTTGCACCGGGCTGCGCCCGGCCCACCCCTGGCTAACCACGGTCGCCGCTCCGCGGCTAGGAAGGCACGACGCCTAACTTGCGTCTCAGCGAATCGATGACTCGCGCGCCGCGCTAATCAGCGCGCCGCGCTAATCAGCGCCCCGCAGGCGCCGGACCAGGCTGTGCACCGTGGCGACGATCCGCTCCTCGACCGACGCGGCGAACGGGCCGGGCAGCGCGCTGTAGTTGAGGATCGCCTCGCGTCCCTCGTAGCCCCCCTCCTCGAGCACGCGGCGGCTGGGGATGTAGGCGAAGACGTCGTTCGAGTAGCCGGCAATCCACACCGCGGACGGGCCCGCCAGCTCACGCTTGAGCCGCACGGCGTAATCGACCACGACCTCGCCCGCCAACGCGATCAGTGTCAAACTGTCGCCCAGCTGAATCACCTGCACCGGATACCGGTAGCTGGTGTCGACTTTCCCCGTACGCTCCAGTTCGTCGAGCAATCGTGCGGCGCGGCGGGCATCGGCCTTGTCGCCCGATTCCCGAAGCCGCACCAGCTCCTCTCGTGTGGTCGGCGCATCGAACTCGAGTTCGACTTCTTCGAGCGCAGTGCGGAGCGAGCCCCGCACGGCGCGCGGGGGGGACAGCAGCGCGGCCTCCACGGCGTTGGCCAGGCTGCGACCGTGCTGTTCCGCCAGTTCCAGCGTGCTGCGCGGATAAGGATTCTGGTCGCCGCCGCACCCGAGCATGAAGTGGGCCGTCACGCCGGGGTGGGCGTGCTCCAGGTACTCCTGCGCATAGCCGGCGTAGTCTCCGCAGAAATTATAGAACTGAAGCGTGGTGTTGTGGCACGCGTAGCCGAACAGGACCGCGCGAAGCTTGCCGTCCGCATCATCCACACGCAGCACGGGAACGTCGTGGTCCACCGGCCCATCGGGGTTCGAGCTGTTGCGCCAGCCCTGATCGGTTTTGAGCCGCCGATTCATGGCGAAGCCGCACCGCGCGTGGCTGTAGCCCAGCCGGGCGGGTTCCAGCCGCTCGAGCGATTGGCCTACCAGATCCACCAGCTGGCGCGCGAGCTTCTCGGAGTATTCGCGCGCCTGCCGCGCCCGCTCGGCTCCCCCATCATCGGAAACAGCCTTGCCTTCGCGCAGCTCCGGACCACAGTGCGTGTGCGACGCGTTGAGCAGGAGACAACGCGGCGGCAACCCGTACTCGTCCTCGACCTGTTTCTCGACCTGCTGGCGCAAAGGGTGCGGGACGCTGATCAGATCCATCGTGACAATCACCAGCCGCGTACCGGCCTCATCTTCGAGCGCCAGTGCCTTCGCGAACAGGTCTTGCGCCGTTCCCTCCGATGGCTTGGTCCGGGAGGCGTAGCCGGCCATCCACATGGGCTGTTCGGGCGTAATCTTCACCGACGCCGTGCCCGCCTTCCATGCGGCGGTTGGCTCCGCGGAATCGGCCGCCCTGGCCGTCGTCCAGCTGGTCAGGCAAGCGGCCACGGCCGCACACGTTGCTCGCAAGAAGCTGGTAGTCGTCATCGTCGCTCCCATGGGCCAGGGATCAAATCAGGCGCCGGCCCCGATGGGGCTCGGGTTAAACATCCGGCTCCCTGCCACGTCGCCAGCCGCTCGCCTGTTTTATGAGCGCATGTTGTCGGGCCGGCTCTTTCGTGGAGGATTCACTCGATGCGGACTCGCGCGATCGCGTAGACCAGGAACTCAGGAATCGTGAACCGCACGCGGCCAGCGACGATCTCGAACGGCACTTGATCGGCGCCGGGGTGCTCCGGCGAGATCACCTCGACGGCCACCGCGTGGCGCTCCGCCGGCAGACGGATCTCGGCCACGATGCCGCGCACGGGGATCGGTTTCTCATCCTCGACGCCGGCACCCGGCGACGGCTTGCCGTCCGGCCCCGGCGGCGGCTCCGTGCGGTTGTAGTTCACGAAATGGAAATCCAGCTCGTGATCGTCCCGCGCCGGGCGGGTGCACGAGACCCGGACCGTCGCGGGGGCCTGAAAACGGCTGGGCGGCTGGAACGCGGCCAGCCACTCCGCCAGCGGCGCCGTGCCCGGGCGCAACACTTTTGCGTAGGGCGCAAGGCGATCCGGGGACGCGAGGTCGTCTGGCAGCACGTCAAACAGCACGTGGGCGTCGA
>JBGPMX010000257.1:0-7060 GCA_041487215.1 Planctomycetia bacterium
CCTGGTGAACGCTCCCGGCGTCCTACCGCAGCGCCTCGCCTCGCACCGAGAAGGGCGTTGCAGATTGCGGGGAGAAATCGATGTCGATGTCGCGCAGGAACGCGGCGGCCGTCTCCGGCGGCACCGGGTTGATGTAGAAACCCGTGCCCCACTCGAAGCCGGCCACCTTGGTGAGCCGCGGGATGATCTCGATGTGCCAATGATAGTGGGGCAGCTCCTGAGTGTCAAAAGGGGCCGTGTGAATGACGTAGTTGTACGGCGGGCTGTCCAGCGCCAGCTCGAGCTTGGTCAGGATGGTCTTGAGCACAGTCCCCAGCTCCTCGATCCCCACCTTCTGGATGTTCTCGAAATGGCTGGAATGCGACTTGGGCAGGATCCAGGTTTCGAAGGGGAACCGGCTGGCGTACGGGCAGAAGGCCGTGAGGTTGGGGGTGTCGAGCACAATGCGGCTCTCGGTGGCCAGTTCCTGCTGGAAGATGTCGCAGTAGATGCAGCGGCCGCGGTAGTTGTAGAACTCGAGCGACCCGGTCATCTCCTCCCAGACCGAGATGGGCACGATGGGCGTGACAATGAGCTGCGAGTGGGTGTGCTCCACGGTGGCGCCGGCGGTGGCGCCGACGTTCTTGAAGAGCATGCCATAGACCATGCGCTGGTCTTTCTTGAGATCGACCAGGCGGTCGCGGTAGGCCCAGAAGACCTCGCGGATCTGCTCCTCGGGGAGCCTGGCCATGGTGATCTCGTGCTTGGGCGTTTCGATGATCACCTCATGGGCACCGATCCCCTGCATCTTGTCTAGATCCCCTCGCCGCGTTTGTTCAGGTGCCCCTCAATCTGGAGCGCGGGAAACTTGTTCGGCACGACGCGGACGCGCCAGCCGGGCGAGTTGGGCCGCGTATTGCGGTCGCGGTAGGCGATGATCTCCGGCGGGGTCTTGTCCTCGTTCCCCTCGCAGAACGGGCAGAACGCGGCGGTGGCGTGCTGCGGCTCGCTGCGAATCTCGTTCGGCCGCTTGGCGCGCTCGGTGGCAATGATCACCCAGCGGCCGACGATCGGGTCCTTGCGAAGTTCGGGCATTGCGAAACTCCAAGTTACACCTGCCACATGATCCGCTCGAAGTCCTGGGACGGCGTGACTAGCTCGATGGCGCCCTCATGCGGAACCCGCTCGATGCTCTTGTCCTCGCCGTCAAGCTCGACAAAGAAGCTGATCGGGTCTTCGGCCGAGACGCCCAGCCGCGCGCGCGTGATAGCGATCTCGAGGATCTGGTCGATGGCCGCTTCGGCGCCGGCATCCGTGGCGGCATGCTCGGGGTGGAGCACACGGGCGACTGGCTGGGGCCGATCGAGCTCGGTGATCACCGTCTCGAACCCGGCTGGCCGCAGGAACACAATCCGCACGGCGCGCACGCCGTGCTCGGCAAGCGCGAGCCGGGCGCGGCCGCGCACGTCGAGCCGGATGAGCAGGCGTTCGACGTCGAAGCCGAAGTAGAGCGCGGTCGCCAGCCCCTGCGTCACGCGCGTCATCGTGCCCCGCTCGCTGCCGCAACGGTACTCGCCGGCGTTGATCCACTCGAAGTAGCTGAATCGGCCATCCAGGTGCACCGGCAGGAAGCCGCGGTAGTCCGTGTGCAACTTCTTGCGGAAACCGCGCGCGATCGGCTGGCTCAGCTCGATCGGCGGCGACGAACCGAGCAGTGTATGCACGTTCTGCAGGTGCTTGCGGAACAGGTAGTCGAACGTGGCGTCCTGCGCGCTGTGGTGGTCGTCGCCGAACCACCAGAACCAGTCGCTCCCCTCGGCGATATGCAGCTCGCGCCAGGCGAGCTCGATCTTATCGGACGGCACGTGTCCGCGCGCGCTCACGCGCTTGAGCTGCTCGCGGGTTTCGTGCAGCAGGTCCCAGGCGAGCCGATCCTCCTCGTGTCCGATCCAGATCGCGAAGTTGTGGCTGATCCAACTGCCGGCGAACAGCTTGGGCAGCGTGTCACGCGGCGGGTGCCGCTCAAGGTGCTGGCTCACCGTGGTGGTCTGGATATGGTTCGAGCGCGCAAGCCGGGCGTACAGCGTGCGCAGAAAGTCGACGCCGCCGTTCGGGTAGTACTCCCAACAGTTCTCGCCGTCCAGGATCACGCTGACCAGCGCCGGCTCGACATGCTCGGTGGCGCGGCCGATGCCTAGCAGCTTGCCCACGAAGTCGTCCACCGCCTGCCGCGCCTCCTGCCGCTGGTACTCGAAGCCAATCAGGTCGGACAGCGCATGATCGCGGAAAACCATGTCCAGGGTATAGGGGCCGTTGGCCACGCGCCAGGGCCGGTAGAGCAGCTCGCAGTTCCGCACGAAGCCGCGGCTATCGCGGGCGACCCGTCCGTCCAGGCTGCGCGAGAGGATCTCCTCGTCGCTCGCGAACCAGCGGATGCCGCACTCCGCCAGCTTGGGAATGATCGCCTGGCAGACCGAGCCCTCGGAGGGCCACATGCCGCGCGGCCGTTCGCCGAACAGGCTCTCGTGGTAGCGCACCGCCTGCTCGATGTGCCAGGCCGCATCCTCGGGATACGACTCGCGGTGCCGCGGCAGCGGCACGTCCGGCATGGCGTCGCGTGCCAGGCTCTTGTCCCAGAGCAGCGGCAGGATCGGGTGGTAGAAGGGGGTCGTGGTCAATTCGACCTGCCCGCGCGCGGCCAGCTTCTTGTGCAGCGGCACGATCTCGCGCAGCAGCTCCAGCTGCTTGGCCAGTACCCAGCGCTTCTCGTCCTCGGAGTACCCGCGTCCCTTGTGACGCAGCTCGGCGAGGTGCTCGTCACGTTCGAACGCGATCGGGTGAATCCACGTCAGGTTGGCCCACACCTGCAAGTCGCGCAGGTCGCGCGGCCGGAACCGCTTGAGCGCCTGCTCGGCCGTACTGGCGCCGACCCCACGCAGCGCGTGCAGCTCGAGGTAGCGCGGGTAGGGGCGAATCATCTGGTCCATATTCGCCATGAACCCGTTATCGATGAGGTACAGCGCGTCCTCGTGCGTCAGGTCCTCCGCGGGAGTCCGGGACACGCGCAGGTGCTTGTCCTCGGCCCCCTGCTCGGTGTAGGCGCGGAGCTGCTCGATCAGGCTCGGCACCAGGTTGATGGTCGAATGCACCTCGGGGAACTCATCCAGGTGCACTGCCATGCCCCAGTAGTCCTTCACGCCGTGCATGCGCACCCACGGCAGGAGCGTCTCGCCGGCGAGGTCGTCGGGGTAGTACGGCTGGTGTTGGTGCCAGACAAAAGCGAGATAGACTTGCGACATCGTGGTTCACTTGTGTGCCGGAGCGTCGCGGGCGATTTCATCCCGAGGCGGCTCAGGGCAGGATCGGGGCGGGCCGTGCCACGCCGGATTCCGGCGCCGCGTGCCGATCGCGGATCGTTTCATAAAGTTTGACATATTCGCGGGCACTGCGGCCCCAGGACCAGTCCTGCCGCATGCCGGTGCGTACCAAGCGGTTCCAGCGGTCGCGCCGCGGCCAGAGCTCAAGCGCCCGGCCGATCGCGCCCGCCAGCGCCTCGGGCGTGTACGGCCCGAACGAGAAGCCGGTCGCGGTCCCCTCGGCCAGCGTCTCGGGCGTCGTGTCCACCACCGTGTCGGCCAGCCCGCCGGTCGCACGCACGATCGGAACCGTCCCGTACTTCAGGCTGATCAGCTGGTTCAGACCGCACGGCTCGTAGCGGCTCGGCATGAGGAAGATATCCGCCCCCGCTTCGATGCGGTGCGCCAGCGCATTGTCGAACGCCAGCCGCACCGCCACCTTGCCCGGGAAGTTGTGCTCCAGGCCTGTGAGGAAGTCGTGGTACTGCGGATGCCCGGTGCCGAGCACCATGAGCTGCACGTCGCCGCGCAGGAAACCCTCCGCAACCGCCTCGACCAGGTCCAGCCCTTTCTGGGCGTCGAGACGGGTCACGATCGCGAACAGCGGCACGTCCGGCCGTACGGGCAGGCACTGCTCCGCCTGGAGCGCCGCCTTGCACCGCGCTTTCCCCTCGGCGAACGTGTCAACGTCATAGGTCGCCGCGATCGACCGGTCGCTGGCGGGGTTCCACACCGACTCGTCGATGCCGTTCACGATGCCGTGAAGGTCGCTGCGCCGCGACTCGAGCAGCCCCTCGAGCCCCATGCCGAACTCCGGCGTCTGAATCTCCTCCGCATACTGATGGCTTACCGTGCTGAGCAGGTCGGCAAACACAATGCCGGCCTTGAGCAGGTTCAAGTCCCCGAAGAACTCGAGCTGCCGCCAGTTGAAGAACTTCCAGTCGAGCCCCGTCAGCAGCATGTCCCAGTGCCAGAAGCGTCCCTGGAACGCCATGTTGTGGATCGTGAAGAGCGATCCGGCCGAGGCGAGCCCGCTCGCGTGCCGGTACGTCTCGGCCAGGTAGACCGGGACGAGCCCCGTCTGCCAATCGTTCGCGTGCACCACGTCCCAGCGGACGTCGAGCCGTGCGGCCAGCTCGAGCGCCGCGCGGCTGAAGAAGACGAACCGCTCGCAGTTGTCCAGGTAGTCCTTGCCGTTCTCGCCGTAGAGACCCGGGCGATCGAAGTAGCCGGGCTGATCGATGAGGTAGAGCGGCACGTTGCAGCCAGGGAGCTTGGCCCGCCACACCTCGGCGCTCACCTCTTTCTTGCCGATGGAGATATCGAGGCGAAAATCGAGCGGTTCGAGCGATCGGGTGGCGCGTGCCTGGGCGTAGCACGGCATGACCACAGAAATGGATTGCCCGAGTGCTTCGAGCGCCCGGGGCAGCGCCCCCGCTACGTCCGCCAGGCCGCCAGTCTTCGCGAAAGGGACGACCTCCGAGGCGACCAGCAAGATGTTCATCCCGCCCGAATCCTTTCCGCGTCTCCGCCCGACCCCCTCGCAATCCACCGCCGAAATGCCAACCCGCTCGGCGCCGGGTCCGTCCTGCGCGGCAGGGGTGGAATAGTATGCAGTTTGGGCGTATTGGACAAGACGAATCGGGCGGCGCGGAGCACGAGGAGAAGCTGAAATGCCGCAGGGCAATAGGTCGAGAGAACCGCCGCGTCACGGGGGCCCGGGTCTTCCTGATGCGGCTCCTCACCCAGTTCCTGAGCGGGGGAAAAGGCACCTCCGCATTGGCGGTCCCCTCGCCCCCGCGCTCATGGATCATGCGGGGGAGAGGCAATCTACAGGGGGCGATCTGCACTTGCTGCCTCGATGCGGACTCCTTCGGCGGGAATGGGGCGGAGGATGCGCGCGGCCCCGGCGGCCAGCAGCGCTTCCGCGAGCTTTTCGGGCTCCGTCGCCAGGGCGAGGATCGTCCCGCCGCCTCCGGCGCCGGCCAGCTTCGCCGCCAGCGCGCCCGCGTCGAGCGCGGCCTGGATCATGCGGTCGTTCACCGGGCTGGAGGCCCCCAGCGCCTGCTGGATGCGGTGGTTCTCGGTCATGTATCTTGCAACGGTCTCCCAATCCCGTTCCAGGATGGCGCGTTTGCCCAGCCGAGCCAGCTCGGCGATGCGGCGGTAGCCGTCGCGCACCGCGGCGTCCCCCTGCTCCCAGCGCTCGCGGATCGGTCGCAGCACGTGGCCGCTCACGCGACTCTGCCCGGTGTGGGCGAGCACCAGCGGGAGCTCCCCACCGACCTCGAGCGTCTCGATGGTCGCGTAGATCTCGTGCTTGAGATCGCGGTAGTACTCCTTGTCACGAAAGTCCATCACGTTCAGGCCGCCGAAGACCGACATGTACTGGTCCTGGTAGCCGCACTGGATCTTCAGGTAATTGAGCTCGATGACGCGCACGGTTTCGGCGAGCAGGTGCTTCTCCAGCGGATCCTGGCCGCTCCATGCGCGTAGCGCGACGACCATGGCCGTGAGGATGGCGGTGGAGCCGGCCAGCCCCGCCTGGACCGGGATGGTGGTGTCGATGTGGATGGCGAGCGGGCGGTCGGTGATCCTCAGGAACTTGAGCACGGCCCGTGCGCAATCGAAGCGGTCGCGGCGCAGCTCGAAATCCTCGCGGCCGGCAAACACGGTCGTCTCGCCGCCGATGGTGATCGTGATCGCGTCCGCCGCGCTCACTGTGGCCGTCGCGCGCTCGGCCAGCGCGCAGCTGATCACCGTGCCGCCGTAGCCGTCCGTGGGGTTCCCCAGGATCCCCGCCCTGCCGGGCGCGCTGGCCGTGACCGTCGCGGGCCGGTCGGGCTCCGCAGCTTGGGACGCGGCGCGGCCGGCGCCGCCAGGCGGGCGCGGGGTCGCACGACTGCCCGGCGCGGCCGACGAGCAGGAGGCAGCGGCAGGCGGGGCCAGCGCCGCTTCCGCTCCCCCTTCACTCGGATCGGCCTGGTCTTTGGCCCGCTCGCTCATCGTGCCCCGCCTGACTGCCCGCTTCACGCTCCGAGGTCGTCCTGGCGCCGCGCCAGGTACTGCCGGAGCGTATAGCCGTATTTCTCGTCCCGGATCGCCAGCTCGCAGAACGCCCGGAAGTAGCTGGCGAAGTCGCCGATGTCGTAGCGCGCTTCGCCGGGCGCCAGCGGGACCCCGCAGACGCGCTTGCCCTGCTGCACGAGCAGGCGGATGGAGTCGGTCAGCTCGCGCGCGCCGCTGCGCGCCCCGGCGATCGTGCTCCGGATGCAATCGAAGATATCGGGCGTGAAGATGTACCGCGCGGCGATCGTGAGATGGCTGGGCGCCGCCTGCACATCGGGCTTCTCGACGAGGTCGGCGATATCGAGCCACGGGCCGCCGCCGTCGCGCACGCGGACCACGCCGTAGTGATGCACCTCTTCCGCTCCCACCTGCTCGAGTGCGAGCACGCATGCCGCCCCGGTCTCGGCCCGGCACTGCGCCATCCGTTCCAACAGCTGACCCGGGTGGTCGCTCGTGATGATGCTGTCCCCCAGGCTGAGCAGGAACGGTTCTTGCCCCACGAACTCGGCGGCCGTGGCCACGGCGTCGGCCAGCCCGGTCGGTGCCGGCTGGCGCACGAAGTAGCAGCGCCACTCGGCGCGCGCGTACGCCAGTTCGTCCCAAAGCTGCCGCTTGAGCGGCTCCGGCTCCGTCTCCGTCGCGGGATGGAAGTGGTC
>JBGPMX010000258.1:0-7059 GCA_041487215.1 Planctomycetia bacterium
GGGGTAATTCCTTGCCGGTGATTCCATGGCGGATCCCCGCCGGGCTTGCCCCGGCGGATAAGGGGTTGGGCGCCCCCCCGACCCGCCGCAGGCCCCCTGGTGGGCCGATCGGCACAGCGCAAGTAAGGACCGCGCCCGTAGCGCAAAAACCCGTGTTCCGCTGGGGCAAGCCCAGCGGGGTGGCACGAGGCGCAACTTCAAAAAGCTCGCGTCGGGCTACGAAGAGTGTCGGAGTACTGAAGTACTAATGTGTGGTTGGGCATCCCCCGTGCGTCGCCAGCAAACTCACCCCAGAATCCCTATTCTCGCTTGATCCAAGTCTTCCACTCCTGAGGACTTAAGCTATTCGGCCGCGCGTCCGGTCGATCCCGCCAATTCCGCAGATTTTCGAGAATTGTCACACCCGGCATATCCGATCCAAGAACTGCGGGGACTGTCCACCGTTTCAAGGCCCGCGACGACGCGGGGCGCACGCGAGCGAGGAGGCCGACGCCGCCATGGCGACGGGGCAGCAACGGCTGCGCACTGGTGCTCTGGGTCTCGTCCTGATCGCGCTGGGCGCGGCCGGGTGCACGCGCGCCTACCACCGGAACCGTGCGGACCAGGAGACGCAGGGGATTCTGGCGGAAAAAGAGGCCGATGGGCGCCTGATCCTCCACGGTCTTTCTATCGAGCGCCCACCGCAGTCACGGCTGCATGACTCCTTCAACACGAACTGCCCGCCGATGCCGCCCGACGATCCTGCGGCGCATGACTACATGCACGCCCCGAACGGGCTGCGCGGTTACAAACACTGGCACGACGACGGGGATGCGCCGTCGGTCGAGAGTCCCGACTGGAAGCAGTACCTGCGGTTCAGCGATGACAACCAGCTGGTGATCTCGCCGGACAGCGCGGTGGAGCTCGGGATCGTGCACAGCCGCGCGTACCAAACAGAGCTCGAGGACCTCTACCTCTCCGCGCTGGCGCTCACCGTGAATCGCTTCGAGTTCCAGCTCCACTGGTTCGCGCGCAACACCACGACGTATCAGCACTCGGGAAGCAGCAGCAGGCCCAACGAGAGCAACACGCTGACGACGGACAGCAATGTCGGTTTCAGCCGTGAGCTCGCGACGGGCGGGCAGCTCCTGGTCGACTTCGCGAACAGCTTCGTCTGGGAGTTCACCGGCGCGAACACGACCACGGCATCGTCGCACATCATGATCGACTTTGTTCAGCCCCTGCTGCGCCGCGCGGGCCGCGACGTGCGGCTCGAGGAGCTGACCCAGGCGGAGCGCGACGTGCTGTACGCGGTCCGTGATTTCGCCCGGTTCCGCAAGCAGTTTTATCTGAATACGGCCGCCGGCAGCACGGCGGCGGGGAGCGACGGCTTCCTGTCGCTGCTGCTCCAGGTGCAGGCGATCCGCAACCTCGAGGCCAATCTGGTGGCGCTCCAGCGGGACCTGGAGCTCCACGAGGCGCTGGCGAAGGCGGGCATCGTGTCGCGGCTGCAGGTGGATCAGGTGTTCCAGACCTACCAGGCGGGTAAGGTTGCGCTGATTCGTGCCGAGACCGAACTCGAAACCGATCTGGACGCCTACAAGCTGCGGCTCGGGCTGCCACCCGAGACCGCGGTTCGGCTGGATGACTCGTTGCTCGAGCCCTTCGAGCTCCAGGACCCGGGCCTGTCGGACCTCGAGCGCGAGGTGGGAGAATTCCTCACCGCGTACCGTGAACTCGAAGAACCCCCTTCCGCCGACGAGGTCGATCGGGGGTTCGCGAAGCTGTGGGAGTACATCGATCAGACTCTGGTGTTTATGCAACACGTGGGGCTGGAGATCGACCGTTGGCGCGATCTGCCGATCGCTAAACCCGACCCACGGGACCCGGAGCGGGGCGACCGGGAGCAACAGAACCGGGAGCAGCTGACCGAGCGGCTGACGGAGCTCGGCGAGGGTCTCGAGAAACTCGCGCGCGCGGCCGACGAGGCGCGGGCCACGCTCGAGGAAGAGCCAATCCGCCAGGGATGGAATGCGCTCCTGAAGCTGACGCGCCGCCTGAACAGCCAGATCGGCGAACTGTCCGTGATCCAGACGCAGGTTCGGGCGTACCTGGTCCGCCTCGATCCCATCCCGCACGAGGGGGAGGACGCGGTGGAGCTGGGCCTGCGGAACCGGCTCGACCTGATGAACCAGCGGGCGCGGGTCGTCGACGCGTGGCGCAGGACCCGCGTAGCGGCCGATCGCCTCGAAACCGATCTCGACGTTTTCTTCCGCGGCAACATCGGCACGGACCCCGACCGGGACAACCCCCTGAACTTCTCGGCGCAGGGGAGCACTTACGCCGTGGGGTTCCGCATCGATGGTCCGCTCAACCGCGCCGTGGAGCGTAGCTTGTACCGTGGCAGCCTGATAAACTACCAACGCGCGCGACGGGCCTACATGGCGCTCGAGGACGGCGTCAAGCAGGCCGTGCGGCGCGACGTGCGCCGGCTCGAAGCCGACCGGATCAATTTTGAGATCTCGCGCGAGCGTCTCATCACGGCGGCACGACAGGTCGAAGAGGCGCGTGTGCAGCTGGAGGCACCCGGCCGCGTCGGCGACTCGAGCAACACGCAGGACGTGCTCAACGCCCTGAACAGCCTGCTGCAGGCCAAGAACGAGCTCGTCGCAACCTGGGTCGCCTACGAGACCGGTCGCCTTCAGCTGCTGGTCGATACCGAAGCCATGGAACTCGATTCCACCGGGTTGTACTCCTATGAGCGTCAGCACCCCCGCAATCGCAGCGCAAGCGGCGAACCCCTCCCGTCCCCCACTCTTGCTCGAGGCAAGGCAGGCGACCCCGCCGCCCCGCCCGCGCGCTAGCCGTTTCGCGCGTCGCTGGATCGTCGCGCTGGTCACCGTCGTTCTCGCGACTAGCCTGGCCTGGGCCGCCAGCCGCTGGATGCCCGGCGCGCCCGCGGACAACGCCGAGATCACCGTCCGAGTGGCACGCGGCGCGCTGCCGATCGTCGTCATCGCCGGCGGCGAGCTGGAGAGCTCCCGGAGCGTCGACGTCGTGTGCGAAGTCCAGGGCCAGCAAAACAAGATCGTGGAGATGCTGCCCGAGGGCACCCGCGTCTCCAAGGATCACGTCGTGCTCCAGTTTGACACCGGCGAGGTCACGCGCGGCGTGGCCGAGGCGAAGATCAAGGGGATGAAGGCCGAGGCCCTGGCGAAGGCCGAGACCGAGGAACTGAAGATCGTCCAGAACAAACACGACAGCGAGGTGGCCAAAGCGAAGCTCGTGTTGACGCTCGCCGAACTGGACAAACGGAAATACGAGGAGGGGGACTACGGCGTCCAGCTGGACGACCTCAAGGGCTCCATCGCGCTGGCGGAGGCCAACTACGAGGAGGCCACCAGCTCGCTCGATTACTACGACAAGCTCGTGAAGAAAGGCTTTCGCACGCCCGAGCAGCTCCGTGCCAAGGAGCAGGAAGTGATGCGTGCCCAATACTTTCTGAGCCGCGACCAATCCAAGCTCCGCGTGCTCGAGCAGTACACGCGCGAGCGGCAGATCGTGGAGCTCGCGGCGAAGGCCGAGGACGCGAAGCTCGAGCTGGCTCGCGCCGACAGCAGCCGCCAGGCCGCGGTCGCCAAGACCAGAACCGACCTCCAGGCAGCCCGCGTGGCCGAGCAGCTCGAGAAGGGCACCCTGCAGCGGCTCGAGAAACAGCTCGAGCAGTGCACGGTCCGCGCCCCGCAGGACGGCGTCGTCGTGTACGCATCGGGCAGCAACGAGACGAGCCGCATCCGGCTCGGCGCCGTCGTCCACTTCAAGCAGAAGCTGTTCAGCCTGCCGGACCTCACCCACATGCGCGCGAAGAGCTACGTCCACGAGTCGGTCGTGCAGAAGGTGAAGCCGGGCCTGCGCGCCGAGATACGCATCGATGCCTACCCCGGCGGCGTGCTGCACGGCGTTGTCGAGGACGTTGCCAGCTTTTACGACCCGGAACGGCAATGGGCGTCGGGCGGCGTCAAGGACTACCTCACCAACGTCCGGATCGAGGACCTACCGGACGTCGGGCTCAAGCCCGGTATGACCGCCGACGTGCGGATCCTTGTCAATAATCTGTCCGACGTCTTGACGGTTCCCGTCCAGGCGGTCACCGAAGAGGACGGGCAGTACTACTGCCAGGTGTTGGGCCCCCACGGTGTCACGCGCCGCGAGGTCGCCATCGGCGAGAGCAGCGGCACGCTCGTAGAGATCCGCAACGGTCTCGAGGAGGGTGAACTGCTCGCACTGACGCGGCCGACCCGCGCCGCCGCGGGCCCCGCGCCCTCCCCGACAAAACCGGCTCGGCCGGCCGAATCACCCGAAACCGCCACGCCGGCTGGGACCGAGGCCGGTGCTACGCCCAGCCCCTAGTGCCGCCTCATGCTTCTCGAACGTCTCCACCACGCGATCCGGGTAGGCCTCAAGAGCCTCGCCGTTCACAAGCTGCGTTCCACGCTCACCGTGCTCGGCGTTGTCTTCGGCGTCGGCTCGGTGATCGTCATGCTGGCGGTCGGTGAAGGGGCAAAGGCCCAGGCGATCGCGCAGATCCAGGAGCTGGGCGCCACCAACATCATCCTGCGCAGCGTGCGCCCGACTGGCACGCTCGAAGAGAGCTCGGGCGCCGTGCGCTACGGCCTGACGCTACGCGACCGCGATCAGATCGTCTCGGCGATCCCCACCGTGGTGGCCGCGACGCCGATGCGCGAGCGGCGCAAGGAGGTCCGTTATCAGGATCGCAAGGTCGAATGCCGCGTGGTCGGGGTTACCCCGAACTACCAGGAACTGAATCGGCTCGCACTGCGCCGCGGGCGTTTCATCAGTGACCTGGACAACGACAAGATCGCGCCCGTGGCGGTGCTCGCCGCCCACACGGCCCGGACCCTGTTCCCGCTCGAAGACCCGATCGGCCGCACCGTGCGCGTCGGCACCGATCAGTACTTTCAGGTCGTCGGCGTCACCGAGCCGCGTGCGCAATCGCCGGGAATCGGCAGCGCCCTGCCGGCCCAGGATTACAACCTGGACCTCTACGTCCCCTTCCGAACCGAGCGATACCGGCTGGGCGAGGTGTTCACGCTCGTTCGCAGCGGCAAACTCACACGCGAGATCGTGGAGCTCAGCCAGATCACCGTCGCGGTGGATGAGATGGGCCACGTGAAGAAATCGGCGGAAGTCATCGAGAACATCCTGAAGGGTTCGCATCCTTATCCCGACACCGCCATGACCGTGCCGCTCGACCTGCTCGAGAAAGCGGAGCGCACGCAGCGCATGTTCACGCTGGTGCTCGGGGCGATCGCATCCATCTCGCTCCTGGTCGGCGGGATCGGGATCATGAACATCATGCTCGCCAACGTGACCGAGCGGACCCGGGAGATCGGCATCCGCAGGGCGCTGGGTGCCAAGCGGCGGGACATCACCTGGCAGTTCCTCCTCGAAACGGTCGTGCTCTCGAGCACCGGGGGAGTTCTCGGTTTGGTGCTGGGAGTTGCCCTGTCGTTCACCGTCACGCATTTCTTCGCGATGAGCACCGTGCTCCGCGCCTGGTCCTTGCTGCTCGCTTTCACAATCTCCGTGGGCGTTGGGCTCATCTTCGGCACCTACCCCGCCCGTCGCGCCGCCTACATGGACCCGATCGAAGCATTGAGGCACGAGTAGCCGCGCGGGTGGGTTGCTGCGATGCCGTGACGGGCATTCGAACAGTGACTTTGCGGTCCATCGGTGCCAGGTTGGAGTTCGGCCCCCTCTCCCGCTCATGGATCCGTGGGAGAGGGACGGGGTGAGGGCCCTTCACCGAGATCCTTCGCTGCTCGTTCCTCGCCGGCTCAGGATGACAAAACCGGCGGACGACTTGTGAATGACCTCTGACTTCTGACTTCTGACTTCTGACCTCTGACTTCTGACCTCTGACCTCTGACCAGCGTCACGCCTCGAGCTTCAAGAGGCGCTCGGCGTTGCCCCGGAAGATCTTCTGCGCTACGTCCGCAGGCAAATTCATCGAATCCAGCAGATCGAACTGCGGCACCTCCTGCCCCGTCATCAGAAAGTCGGTGCCGAAGAGCAGATGGTCCGCGCGGCGGATCAGGAATTCCCGGCCGAACTTCGGATCACGTGCCAGCGCCTTCTCACCGCCCGGCTCGGACAGATCCCCGTACAAGTTCGGATACTTCGCCATCAGCCGGTCGAGCGTGCCGCCGGGCGTCACCGGCTTGGGCACTTCCGGGTAGCGTCCGAAATCCTCGATCGTTGCATCGCCCGAGATCGAAGCCCAGAAGCCGGCCGCGTGACCAATGAGCGGCAGCCGGGGAAACGCTTGGAGTGCGTTCTCAAGCCGCGGAAGTCCCGGCGCGTCAAAGCTGCGGATGTCATCCAGGTGAAACAAAATTGGCAGCCCCAGCCGGTCGCACGCCTCGTAGAGCGCCATCATGAGCGGATGATCGAACGGCAGGCCGACCTTGTGCTCCCCCAGCCCCCGCGCGCCTAACTCTTTGTAGCGCGCCAGAATCTCCACCAGCCCAGGGACTCCCGCCACGTGGCCGTAACGCCGCGGGTTGCCCGTGCTCACGCGCGGGTCCACGGCACAGAACGGGATCAGCCGATCGGGGTGCGACCGGTGCGCCGCAAGGGCCGCCTCGGTGGTCTGTGGGTACGGCGACGATTCCGGCGAGACCAGCGGCAAGACGACCGCCCGTTCGACACCGTGCCGGTCCATCATGCGAACGAGTTCGTCGGCCGTCAGCTCCTTGCCCCAGTAGAAGGTGCCCAGGTGCGTGTGGATGTCGATGTATTTGCCCCGCGGGCGCGGCGCGTCGGCCGCCGGTGTCGCGGCCGACGCGGCGGAGGCGATGCCCCCACCAGACCAAGGGGGCCCCGATGCGGTTGCGGCCACGGCCGCACCGGACGCAAGTGCCGATGCGACGAACGCGCGACGGGACGGCAAGCGTGCGGGCATGGGATTGGCTCCGAGCAACAGAGTTTCACAAATAAGCCGGGAGAGCACCTGTTCATCCGTTCCGTGTCTTGAATTCGGCCCCCTCTCCCGCTCAC
>JBGPMX010000259.1:0-7009 GCA_041487215.1 Planctomycetia bacterium
CCACGCCAAAAGCAGGGCGACAAGCCACTGGATGCACTTGCCAACCACGGTCTTCTGCATCGCGACAGACGTGCTGAAGCAGACTGAACAGGTTACTGGTCGCGACATTTCTTGAAACCACAATTTCTGCGCCGAACGCCAAAAATCAGCAGGCGGACGGGCAGAGCAACCCAAGACCGTCACCCGCGAAAAAAACCTTCCGAACAACCAAAGCGGCCGGAACGGGCCAACGACTGCCCGTCCGCTCCGACGCATTTTTTCGTTCGGCGCAAATAGCCCGAATATCCTTGGTTATTCCCCTGACGGGCTTCCTTCCGCGAAACGTACATGTCAAGGCCCCTGTTTGTTCTCGTCATGGGTCAAGCTTGCCAGGATCGTGACTTTGCCATCCGGCCCCAGTTTCCGCACGCGCGGCGCCCAGTCGCTCTGCTTGTCGGGATTCGTATACTCCAGCACGAATACGTCTTTACTCCGAACCGCAACTCCCGTCGGTGCCCAAGGCTTCTCCGCCTTCAGGACGGTTTCGCCTTTGCCGTCCGCCGTAATCTTCACGACACAGCGACAGCCGGTGACCGCCGCATAGACCGTTCCGTCTTCCGCAACGTCCAGACCTCTCACGTAAGGAGAGTGAAAAGCGCGGGAGTGCGAGTCCTTCGCAAGGTCGTCCCCGCAGTCGTTCACCACAACCGGATGCACGAATGTCGTCACCGTGCCGTCCATCTTGACCTTCAGGATCGCATTGGGGCATGCGACAAACAGGGCTCCGTCCGGACCGGTCGCCAATCCCATGACGCCTTCATTCAACTCCGCAAGTTTCGTCTTCAACTGCGGTGCGAACAGTGTCCGTTTTCCGTCCCTTGTCAATCGGGTCACTGTGTGGAATCCGGGGGCCATGTCGTCGCCATCGGGAAACCCGCTGCCGTAATACAGATTCCCGTCACGGTTCACGACCAGCGGAGCACCGCCGCTAGCGTAAAGGAGTGTCGGATGGATGCCTTCCCGTGTGAGCTTCACGAATAGTCCGGGCAACTGGGTCGAGAATCGCCCTTCCGGGTCCAGGGCCAAAAAATGGCCGCCACCGCTGACTTTGTGAATGTACGTTAGCTTGCCTTCCGCGTCGATCTTGCACACACCGCGGCCGGTGTCGATGAAGAACACTTCCCCCTTCGTGTTCACGACAATGCCAGACGCCGGGTGAGCAAAGGCTCGGCTCGTGAACAACCCGCACAGAAAGGACGCAGCCAAGACGGCGCCGATCCAGGAACGGCCCATGATTCGCACCTCCAGTTCTTCGCACACCGCACGAGGCCCGACTATGGTGTGCTTCCGCCGCCTGACGCGCCGGCTCGGCCGGCGGCACCCGGCATGTAACAGTACCGAACTACCAAGGAAACGAAGAGGCCTTAAGCTGCACGGCGGCAGGGGCCAAGCAGCGTGGGACTATCGAGAGGCTACAGTGGAGCCAGCAGCTTTTCAACGACCCCATGGCGAGCCGAGTCAGCTCGAACTTCGGATTGGACAGCCGCGAGTTGGGCACCTCGCCAGCGTAGTGCATCACGTAACCGTCGTGCGCAGCCAGATCGGCCCCCGCCTCAATGAGCAAGCGCACGACCTGCTCATGCCGCCAAAGTCCCGCGTGGAAAATGGGGCGCCATCCGTGCTCATCATCGGCATCTACGGTGGCGGGATCCGCGGCGATCAATGCACGCACAGCATCGATGTCACCTCGTCGGCACGCGTCATGGATCGATGTTTTGGGCATCACAGAGCCTACCGACCAAGCTCACCGGCCCGGCCCGCTCGATGAGCCCCACGCCTCGAACAGCCTATCTGCGAGCCGCGTCCGGTGCAGCGCCGGGTTCGGCGGCGGCCTGCTCGGCGGCAAAATCGCCGCCACGGCTTTCATCACTCCTCCGTCAGCCAGCGAACCATGCGCTTTGTGACCAAGTTCGCGGCATCCAGGTGGACCCAGTGGCGCGCTTTGGGCACCGTCACCAACGTCAGGAAATGCTTGGCCAGTTCCGGAATCTGGTTGCGCCAGGCGTACCAGAATTCGGGGATGCCGTGGATGAGGACGACGAGCGGACCGGTGCCCTTGGTGACGTAGTGAATCTTGACGCCGTCGGAATCGGCGAAGCCGTCCTCGCCCAGGTTCGCAATGTCGGATGAGAATGCCATGACAAAACCCCAAGCCGCCGAACGTGAACTCGGCTGGTAATGGAAATCGACAAACGTTGCAAGGCTCACAGCGTTGGTCGGCGGAGAGGGATGCTACTTCTTCGCCGGACGATGCTGCAACCGCAGGGGATGCGGGGCAACGGCAGCGCGCCAGACGTCGTCCTTATGAGATGCGCCGCTCGCGCAGCCAGTCGGTATGAAAGGTCCCCGGCTTGTCGACACGCTCGTAGGTATGCGCGCCAAAGTAGTCGCGCTGCGCCTGGAGCAGGTTGGCGGCCAGGCGGGCGCGGCGGTAGCTGTCGAAGTAGGCGAGCGCCGATCCGAAGGCGGGGACGGGTATGCCAAGCTGGACGGCCGTGGCCACCACGTGCCGCCAGTTCTCCTGGTTGGCGTCGAGCGCGTCGCGGAAGTAGGCGGCGAGCAGCAGGTTCTCCAGGCCGGGCTCGGTGCCGAACGCCTCCTTGATACGGTCGAGGAATGCCGCGCGGATGATGCAGCCGCCGCGCCACATGAGCGCGATAGCGCCGAAGTTCAGATCCCAGCCAGCCTCGCGGCTCGCCGCCCGCATCTGGGCGAAGCCCTGGGCATAGGAGCAGATCTTCGAGGCGTAGAGCGCGTCACGGATCGCGTCGATGAGCTTGCGGCGATCGCCGCCGTGCTGCCGGCGCGGCCCGTGCAGCAGCGCGCTCGCGCGCACGCGCTCCGCCTTCATCGCGGACAGGAACCGCGCGAACACCGCTTCCGTGATCAGCGTGGTCGGAACACCCAGATCGAGCGCATTCTGCGACGCCCACTTGCCCGTCCCCTTCTGGCCCGCCGTGTCCAGGATCATGTCCACAAGCGGCCGGCCGGTCTCGCCGTCGCGCACGGTGAAGATGTCCCGAGTGATTTCGATCAGGTAGGAATCGAGCGACCCCCGGTTCCACTCGTCGAACACGCCATGGAGCTCGTCGGCCGAGAGCCCCAGCGCCTCGCGCAGGATCATGTACGCCTCGCCGATCAGCTGCATGTCGCCGTACTCGACCCCGTTGTGCACCATCTTCACGTAGTGCCCCGAGCCGCCGGCCCCGACCCACTGGCAGCATGGCGTGCCATCGGCCACCTTGGCGGCGATGGCCTGGAAGATCGGCCGCAGCGCCGGCCACGCGGCGGCCGACCCGCCCGGCATGATGCTCGGTCCGTGCCTGGCTCCCTCCTCGCCCCCGGACACGCCGGCGCCGATGTAAAGCATCCCCTTGGATTCGGCGAACCGCACGCGGCGCTCGGTGTCCGCGAAGTACGAGTTGCCGCCGTCGATGACGATGTCCCCCGGCTCGAGCAGTTGCACCAGGTCGCCCAGGAAGTCGTCCACCGCCTTGCCGGCCTTCACCATGAGCATGACCCGGCGCGGCCGCTCGAGCGCGGCGACCAGATCTTCCAGGCTGCGGCAGCCGACAATCTTCTTTCCCTTGGCGGGCCCGTCCACGAAGGCATCGACCTTCGAGACGGTGCGGTTGAAGACGGCCACGGTAAAACCGTGGTCCTCCATGTTGAGCACCAGGTTCTCGCCCATCACGGCCAGGCCGATCAGTCCCATGTTGGCTTTTGGCATGCGTTCTTCCAAGGCGGTGTTTCGGGCAGATACGTCTCAAACTCGGCGATGAGCGCCGCCTCATAGGGGCCGGCGTACTGCCCGCGCAGGAATCTGGGCAGCGCTTCCTTGTAGAACCGCTCCCAGGACGCGTCCTCGGCGCCGGGGTTGATCGGGTAGAAGAGCGCCTGGTTGGCACGTGCGGCTTCGAGATCGCCGGGCGCGTCGCCGATCATGAGCACGTGGTTGGCGGGGTACTTGCCGCCCGCGGTCATCGCCAAATGCTCTTTCTTGGTCCCGAGCTCCTGGCCGGCGATGGCCGCGGCGTAGCTGGCGAGTGCGTGCTCCTGCCACTCGCGCTCGAGCGCCTCGCCGGGCGTCGCCGACACGACGACGATATCGGCCGATTCGGCAAGCCTGGCCAGGCTCTCGCGCACGAACGGGAAGGGCGGCACCCCGCGGACCAGCCTGGCGATGGCTGCGTTCACGGCTTTGGACCACTCGAGCGCGCGGGCGAGGTCGGCGTGGCCGGTCTGGGACGCCATGCGTTCCAGCGCGGGGTTCGCCAGTTTGGTTTCCGTCGCGGTCCAGTGCCGCAGGTTCGGTACGTCAGGCAGCGCCACGCCTCGTTTCCGCACCTCGGGCCAATCGGCCAGCAGGTCGAAGGTGCGCAGCAGGGCGGGGAACCGGTTGATGCCGCGCCACCGCGAATACAGGTTGACGAACTCGGCGGCGGCGCGCGCAAACTTCGAGATCGGCTGGAGGTCCCATGCGTTGACGATGTTGGGGATGAAGCACTCCTTGTGCTTCACCTCCATGGTGTCAAACGCGCAGCCGTCCGAATCCACTCCCACGAAAAAGTCGTGCCGCGGACTGAAAGCCCGCAGCGGGTTGCTCGTGTCGTTCGTCATGATCTCGATCTTGGCCCGCCCGGCCCTTCCCCGCAAGAGCCCGCGTGCTCTGCGCCTCTGCGGTGTGATTCAGTGGCCCGGCTGGTTCCGTGCTTCGGATATCATTCGGCGTTCCTTCGTCCTTCGTCGTTCGTCCTTCGTCATTCGTGCTCGTCATTCCTGGCGGTACGCCTGCGGGACGTAGGCTGGGAGCTGCTTGTCCGCGAAGTTTTCCGCCAGCCGCGCGAAACGAGGCAGGCCGTCGGCCAGAGGCACACGGACCCAGTCGTCGCCGATCAGCGGCCGGGCGTAGGCGATGAACTCGTCGGTGACGTCGGCCCCGCCGGGCGCGATCCACCGTGCCGGGAATGCGCGTTCCGAGTTGGCCACGACATCGAGCGGCACGTCGCCGTAGCGCACCGAGTAGATCGAACCGGGATCGCGCAGGATGGTGGCCATCACGCCGCCACGGCCGTCGCCCGCGAGCAGCACCGCCTTCTGACCCACGCGGTAGGCCTCGTCCAGATCAACAGTCGAAGCGTACGGCATCGCGTGGCGCTGCTCGGTGCCCGGCACGTTTCCGCGTGCCGCGCCGCGCGTCTTGAGCCCGACCGAGTTCAGGTAGTTGACGACGATCTGCTGCACGGTCGTCTCGCTCGAGCCGTACTGCGCGTGGCCGAACGAGTCTTTGCGCTGGGCGAAGCTGCCCGCGTCGAACCCCTCGCTGATGACCACGATGCACCGGCCGTCCCGCGCCAGCTGGTCGTTGACCCGATCGGCCAGCTGCTCGAGCGGCACCCGCGACTCGGCCAGGTAGATCTGGAGCGGCATTGTGCGGCCGGGATCGGCCAGCCGCGCCGCAGCCGGGATGAAGCCGATTTTGCGGCCCATGGCCTGCAGCACGAGCACCGGGTCGGCCGGCGACGATCCCCGGTTCTCCTCGTTCGCGCCCCGCACCGTGCACGCCCAGTAGCGCGCAACGCTGCCGTAGCCGGGCGTGTGGTCGATGACGCGAAACTCGGAGTCCCCCACGTCATTGTCGATGGTCTTGGGCACGCCGACGGCCACCAGGTCAAGGCCGCGGTCACGCGCCAGCCCGGCCACCTTGTAGGCGGTGTCCATCGAGTCGTTGCCGCCGATGTAGAAGAAGTAGCCGACGCGCTGCGCGGCGAGCACGTCCACCACGCGGTGAAAGTCCTCGCGCTGCGACTCTCTGAGCTTGTAGCGGCACGTTCCGATCGATCCCGCGGCCGGCGTGGTACGCAGCAGCGCAATCTCCTCGTCGTCCTGCGCCGAGAGGTCGATGAGATCCTCGGTCAAGACCCCCTCGATGCCGTGCCACCCCCCCAACACGCGGCCGAACCGAGCCGGAAACGCCCGGCACGTTTCGATGATGGCGCGCAGCGAGTTGTTGATGACCGGCGAAGGGCCGCCGGACTGGGCGACGATGACGTTGCGGTTCTCGGGCATGACCTTTTCCCGGAGTCGGAGCGAGGAACAGCGTGGCGCGCGGCGTTCCCGTGCGCGGCGGGGTCGGCAGACCCGCGCCGGACGGAGCGGACGGCGTTTATTGTAACGGACCGGGGCGGCTGGAGCACCGCGACGTGCGCGGCGGGGTCGGAAGGCCCGCGCCGAACAAGGGTCGGAAGACCCGCGCCGAACAGGCGAACGCCGCGCGAGGTCGGGAGGTCCCGAGACGGCGCGGCGGCACAACCGATCCCCCGGACGCTGCGCCCGCCGCTTCCTCGTTGAAGCACGGTTGCCGCGCCCTTATAATCCGACCGCTCTTCTCGAGAGATCATGGACTTATCATGCATCGAAGCAGGCTGCGACCGCTGAGTCCCCCGGTGACACCCGGCCGTATGTCGGCTTCGCCGCTCGCATTGATCGCTTCAAGGAGATGGGGATGATCAACACCCGACGCCTTTTTGTGCTGAGCTGCATCGCGCTCGTGACGTCCGCGTTCACCTTCAGCCTGCACGGCGACGTGATGCAGGAGATTGGGACGACCTTCAATTTCACGCAGAATCAGAACGGGGCTATCGGGCAAGCGATCTTCTACGGCATGGCCATCTCCATGCTCTTGGGCGGGTTCATCTGCGACGCGCTGGGCATCAAGCGGATCATGTACCTGGCGCTGGCGTCCCACCTCTGCGGCAGCCTGGGCATCGTCTTCTCGAAACAGCTGTTCGGCACCCAGTCGCACGTGACGTACTACTGGCTGTACGCCGCGGCGTTCGTCATGGGCTGCGGCAATGGGTTCACCGAGGTCGGGATCAACCCGCTGGTCGCCACCATCTACTCGCGGAACAAGACGCACTTTCTGAACATCCTGCACGCCTGGTGGCCGGGCGGTCTGGTGATCGGCGGG
>JBGPMX010000260.1:0-6993 GCA_041487215.1 Planctomycetia bacterium
CGAAGGGCGGATCGCATCGAGCCGCGGGCTGGACGCCGCGCCGGAGGAGTACAACGATCACTTCGAGGAGTACCAGGTGCCGCACTCGAACGCGCTGCAGTCGCGGCGTCGCATGCCGGCCGGCACGGCCGCGGGCGACGGCGGCGCCTACTTCTGCGGCGCGCTGGCGCGCTGGAACCTGAACGCCGCCGTCGCGCCGCCCCTGGTCCGCGAGGCGGCCGCTGCCACCGGCCTCGCCTTCCCCAGCCGCAACCCGTACACGGGGATCGTCGTCCGCGCGCTCGAGGTGCTGCTGGCGATCGACGAGGCGCTGCGCATCATCGCGGAGTACCAGCCGCCCGACCCCCCGGCGGCAGGCATCGTGCCGCGCGCCGGCGTCGCCGCAGCGATCACCGAGGCCCCGCGCGGCATGCTCTACCACCGCTACGAGACCGACGCGGCTGGCCTGCTCCGCGGCGCCACGATTATCCCGCCGACCAGCCAGAACCAGCTCCAGATCGAGCGGGACCTGGAGCACGCGGCTCCCCAGATCATGGATCTGCCGGAGAGCGAGGCGGCGCTCTGCGCCGAGCGGGTCATTCGCAACTACGACCCCTGCATCTCGTGCGCCACGCACTTTTTGAAGCTGACTGTCGAGCGGACGTGAGCATCGGTGATCAGTAATCAGTGACCTCCCCGCGGACGTCGCGGACCTCTGCGCTGAACCGCCGGACGCGCCTGCTCTGTCATCCTGAGCGGAGCGAGGCACGAGCGGAGCGAAGGATCTGGTGGTGTCAGGCAGCGCCGGGTGGCACGCCCAGAGCCCCCGTGAGCCAAGCGATGGGCGTGGCAGGGCCCCGGTACCCGGCTTGAGCGCCGGGCTCACGGAGACACTCGGGGCGGAAAGCACGCGTGGTGCGCTTCGCCCGCGCGGGCGGGCGCGAACTTTTACGGAGGTGCGGATGACAACGGCGGGTCCAGCGGCGAACGAGACGGCGCACGACATTCTGCGAGGGCGGCGCGGCCCGCTCGATCCCTTCTTCGCACCGCGCAGCGTGGCGGTCATCGGGGCGACCGAGACGCCCGGCAGCGTCGGCAGGACCGTCGTATCCAACCTCATGCGGCAACCGTTCGGCGGTACGCTGTTCCCTGTCAACCCCAGGCGGTCCAGCGTGCTGGGTATCAAGGCCTACCCGGACATCGCGGCGGTCCCGGACGCCGTGGACCTGGCGGTGGTCGCGACGCCGGCCGCGACGGTGCCTGGCATCATCGCGGCGTGCAGCGACGCGGGCGTTCGGGGCGCCATCATCTTGTCGGCGGGGTTCCGCGAGAGTGGACCGGCCGGCGCCGAGCTCGAAGAGCGCGTGCGCGCCGAGGCGCGTCGCGGCAGGATGCGGCTCATCGGGCCGAACTGCCTGGGAGTCATGAGCCCGCCCACCGGCCTCAATGCCACTTTCGCCAGTGCCATGGCTCGACCGGGCAGTGTTGCCTTCATCAGCCAGAGCGGCGCGCTCTGCACTGCCATCCTGGACTGGAGTTTACGCGAGCTGGTCGGATTCAGCGCGTTCGTCTCGGTCGGCTCCATGCTCGACGTCGGCTGGGGCGACCTGATCGATTACCTGGGGGACGACCCGCGCACGCAGAGCATCCTGCTCTACATGGAATCGATCGGCGATGCGCGGGCGTTCGTCTCGGCGGCGCGCGAGGTGGCGCTGAGTAAGCCGATCATCGTGATCAAGGCGGGCAGGACCGACGCGGCGGCCCGTGCGGCGGCGTCGCACACCGGGGCCCTGGCGGGCAGCGACGAGGTGCTCGACGCGGCGTTCCGCCGCTGCGGCGTGCTCCGTGTCACCAGCATCGCGGACCTGTTCTATATGGCCGAGGTGCTGGCCAAGCAGCCGCGGCCGCGCGGACCCCGCCTGGCCATCGTCACCAACGCCGGGGGACCGGGCGTGCTCGCCACCGACGCCTTGATTGGCAGCGGCGGGGAACTGGCCGAGCTCGACCCGGAGACACTGCGGACGCTCGACGCCATTTTGCCCGCGCACTGGAGCCACGCCAATCCGGTGGACATTCTGGGCGATGCCGACCCGGAGCGCTATGCCGCCGCGGTCGAGCGGGTCGCGGCCGATCCGAATAGCGACGGGCTGCTCGTCATGCTCACCCCCCAGGCCATGACCGATCCCACGCGGACGGCGGAGCGTCTCCGCGTCCACGCGCGGATCGACGGCAAACCAATCCTGGCCAGCTGGATGGGCGGAGTCGATGTGGCCGCCGGGGAGAGCATTTTGAACGCCGCCGGTGTCCCGACCTTCCTGTTCCCCGACGCCGCCGCACGCGCCTTCGGCTACATGTGGCGCTACAGCTACAACTTGCAGGGTCTCTACGAGACTCCCGTGCTGGTCCCCGGCTCGGATGCCGGAGCCGCCGACCACGCCGCCGCGCGCCGGCGGGTCGAGACCGCGCGGCGCGACGGCCGCACCATCCTCAGCGAGGTCGACGCCAAAGAGCTCCTCGCCGCATACGGCATTCCGGTCGTTGCCACCCGCCTGGCCGGCGACGAAGCGGAAGCGGTGCGGATCGCCGACGAGATCGGCTACCCGGTCGTCCTCAAGCTCCACTCCCACACCATCACGCACAAGACGGACGTGGGGGGCGTGCGGCTCCATCTCACCGGCGGCGATGCGGTGCGAGCGGCGTACCAGGCGATCCGGGATTCTGTCGCGACCCGAGCAGGGCCCGAGCACTTCCAGGGCGTGACCGTCCAGCCCATGGTCCCCCCCGATGGCTACGAGCTCATCGTAGGCAGCACGCTCGACGCACAGTTCGGCCCGGTGCTGCTGTTCGGATCGGGGGGGCAGCTGGTCGAGGTGTTTCGCGACCGCTCGCTGGCTCTGCCGCCGCTCAACACCACGCTGGCGCGGCGCATGATGGAGCAGACGCGGATCTACGTGGCCCTGCGCGGCGTGCGCGGACGGATGCCCGTAGACCTGGCGGCGCTCGAGCAGTTGCTCGTACGGTTCAGCCAACTGGTCGTCGACCAGCCGCTCATTCGGGAGATCGACATCAACCCGCTCCTCGCGTCCGCTGACCGGCTGATCGCTCTCGACGCGCGCGTGCTCGTGCATGCGAGCGACATTTCGCTCGACCGGCTACCGAAGTCGGCGGTGCGGCCGTACCCGATCCAGTACGCCGCCCCCTGGACCGCCCGCAACGGCACCCCGGTGATGATCCGCCCGATCCAGCCCGAGGACGAGCCGCTCATCGTCCGGTTCCACGAGACGCTGTCGGACGAAAGTGTCTACCTGCGCTATTTCCACCCGATGAAGCTGAGCCAACGGATCGCACATGAGCGGCTGATCCGGATCTGCTTCAGCGACTATGATCGCGAGCTGGCCCTGGTTGTGGAGCACCGCGACGCGGCGACCGGCGCGCGAGAGATCCTGGCGGTCGGTCGTTTGAGCAGGCTGCACGCGAGCAACGAGGCGGAGTTCGCCATCCTGGTGAGTGACCGCTTCCAGCATCAGGGAATCGGCACGGAGCTCTTGCGCAGGCTGGTCGAGATCGGGCGGCAGGAGAAGCTCGAGCACATCACGGCCGACATCCTGGCCGACAACCATTGGATGCAGCGCGTCTGCACCGCGCTCGGTTTTCGCTTGATCCATACGCCGGGGCAACCGGTAACAGCGCTCATTGATTTGTAAGGGTCCATTGGTGCGGGCCCTAAGGTGCAGTGCGTCGCTGTTGAGCGAGGACCACGCGGTGTGGCTCATCCCCGTTCCTCGTAAGGGCGGTCGTTCGCCGCGGGTCGTCGTCATCGGCGTGGGCAACCCGACTGCCGGCGATGACGCGATCGGGCGCGAGGTGGCGCGGAGCGTCGCCGCGCGGGCTCCGGCCGGCGTCTGGGTGCTCGAGCACTCGGGCGAGGCAACCTCGCTCATGGAGGCGTGGAAGGGGGCGGACGCAGTTGTGCTGATCGACGCGGTCGTCTCGGGTGCAGCAGCTGGCACGATTCATCGCATCGACGCACACGCCCAGCGCGTCCCGGCATCGCTCTTTTGCTTTTCGACGCACGCGTTCGGCGTCGCCGAGGCCGTGGAACTCGCTCGGGCGCTGGGCGAGCTGCCTGGGGCGTTCCTGCTCTACGGGATCGAGACGGAGCGGTTCGCGGCCGGCGCGACGGTGACACCCGCGGTGCGCTCGGCCGCCGACGAGGTGGTCCGTCGCGTGCTGGGCGAGATCGAGCAGCGGTTCGGCGTGTAGGCAGCGCCGCGGGCGTCGCCCGCCGTGTGGGGAGATGGGAACGGGGTGAGTAGCGTTGGCCGGCGCGACAGCTTTGGCCAGCAGATCCGGCCTCCTGGTGGATTTACGGTCCGGTTTAAGGGGCAAATCTTGATTAAGCAAATGTGCTGCGTCCTGGTGGTCTTCGTGCGCGCGGGCTCAATAGGGGGAGACTGCGCGCATGCCAAAAACCGGCGAGGTAAACCGAATCCCCGGCGTCTACCGCTCGAAATGCTGTCAGGTGGAGTTCCAGTTCGGCAAGAACGAGCCGTTCCCCGTCTGCCTCATGCCCATCGGATGCGGGAAACCAACCGAGTGGATCCACCTCCCCCACAAGCCCCTGATTCACCAGCCGCGCGACACGTAATGGTGTTCGTTGTTCACGCGAGCTTTACCAATTTACCGTGCTTGCGTGCTCGACCGCGAAACGCGCCCATAGCCGTCTTGCATTTGGCTCCTGTTTGAGTAACCTACCCGGCCGCTCGGGTCCGGGATGCCTCCTCTGCTTGCCCCCTGTCTTCCGTGGAATGGGTGGTTCCCGCAGCTCGCTGGTGGCTCCTTCTGCCGAGACCAGTCTCGGTGTTTGCGTCCAGGCCTCGGCGGCTGCCGGGTTGCCTGCATCGTGGGAGAGGAAGAACCTACGGTGTCCGACCCGCATGTCTTGCTCGTGATCACGGGTGCTTGCGGATTGCCCGGCGGAATAGCCGGCGTGAACCAGAATGTTTTGCGCGCGGTGGCCGACCTGGCAGAGCAGCGCGGCCATGCCATGACGGTCCTGAGCCTGCTGGAACGCGCGAGTGCAAGACCGCCGTTTCTTCCCGGCTGGGTTCGTTTTCGGGCTTTCGGCGGTCGCAAGCCGGTGCTGGCGGCGCGGCTGATCCGGGAAGCGGCCCGGAGCCGGTTTGTCTTCTTCGATCACGTGCGACTTGCCTGGCCGATCCTACCGCTCGCCGCCTGCGGCGCCGTTCGGACAGTGATCTTTGCGCACGGATGGGAGGCCTGGAAACAAGTTCGCCGCACGAGCCGATGGTCGTTCCAGGCCGCGTCGCTTTGCCTGGCCAATTCGGGTTTCACGCTGCGAAAAATGCGGCACACGTTGACTCGCTTCAAGGGGCGCACGTGCCTGCTCGGGCTCTCGCCGCTCTTCGCGTTGAACGTGGCGATCCCGGAACCCAGCGCTGCCACGATACGACTCGAGGCGGCCGACGGCGTCTCCCGCCCGCTTGGCGAGCGCGTCCTGCTGCTGGTGGCGCGGCTCGATCCCCGCGAGCGGCTCAAGGGGCACCGCGAACTGATCCGAGTTTTGCCGGCCCTGCGGTCGCATGACCCGGATGTCCAGCTCGTTTTTCCGGGACCGGGGGCCGACCGGAAGAATCTGATCGCGCTGGCGCGCGGGTTGGGCGTCGCCTCGTCGGTGTTTCTTCCGGGGTGGCTGCCGGTCGTCGAGCTCCGGCGTCTCTACGAGTCTTGTTACGCGTTCGTGATGCCTAGCCGCCAGGAGGGCTTTGGCCTGGTTTATCTCGAGGCGATGAACGCCGGCAAGCCCTGCGTCGGCTGCTGGGACGACGGAGCCGAAGACGTCATCGTGCCTGGCGAGACGGGGTTACTGGTCAGGCACCCGAGCGAACCCGCTCAGTTAATCAGCGCACTCCGCACGCTGCTCGACGATCCCTACGCAGCACGGACCATGGGCGCGAAGGGATTCAAAAGGCTGCATGCGCTCTTTACGTCCGAACATGTCCAGTCGCGCATCAAAAGTCACCTGGCGGAGATGTTCCCCTGAGCCCGCACACGCGATCCAGCGGCGACGAGGGCGGTCAGGCTGGCATAGTCCCGCTCTCGGTCGTGGTGTTGACGCACAACGAGGCGCTCAATCTCGGCCGCTTGCTCGCGAGCGTTCGCGGCTGGTGCGACGACGTGGTCATCGTCGATTCCGGGAGTACGGACGGCACCGCGCGCATCGCCGAGCAGTACGCGGCGCGGGTCGTTCACCATCCGTTCGAGACGCACGCGCGGCAGTGGGGCTGGGCGCTCGAGCAGCTCGAGCTCCGTCACTGCTGGGTGCTCGGTCTCGACGCCGACCAGCGCGTGACCCCGGAGCTGCGGCGTGAGATCGAAGCACTTTTTGCGAGCCAGGCCGGCCGCATCGCCGCCTGCGACGGGTTCTACATCAAACGGCGCCAGGTGTTCCGGAACCGCTGGATCCGGCACGGCGGTTACTACCCGAAGTATCTGCTCAAGCTGTTCCGGCGTGACCAGGTCCGCACCGATCCCGCCGACCTGGTCGATCACCATTTCGCCGTCGGCGCGCGCGTGGGCCGGCTCGAGCACGACATCATCGAGGAGAACCTGAAGGAGAACGACATCGCGTTTTGGATCGAGAAGCACCTGCGTTACGCCCGGCTCCTGGCACGCGAGGAGACCTGCGGCGTTCGAGGCGGCGCGCGGGACGGTAATGCGGACGCCTATGCCGGAAGGAACCTACGGCTGCGCCGCATCTGGAGCCGGCTGCCGCTCTATGTCCGGCCGATCCTTTACTTTCTTTACCGCTACTTCCTGCGGCTCGGCTTCCTGGACGGGAAGGAAGGTTTCGTCTTCCATTTTCTGCACGCGCTCTGGTTCCGGCTCATGGTGGACATCCAGGTGGACGAGCTGCGTCGTGAGGGACGGGTCGGTCGCCAGGGATTGCCTGGGTCAAGTGGCTCATGCCGCATAACGGGGGTCGTGGGGGTC
>JBGPMX010000261.1:0-6954 GCA_041487215.1 Planctomycetia bacterium
AATGGCGGGGCACATTCGAAGGATCTTTGGAGTGCGGGGACCTGTCGCCGCTTTGGCACCCTGCCTTTGGACCACGGCGGCCTGACACCGGGCCCTTAGCGCCGGAAACTTCGTCACGGCCGAGTCACGGCCCTCCCGACGAGCGATTTCACCGCTTGCCGCTCGCTCTCGAACCTCTCCAGCCGGGCGTGCAGCTCGGCGAGCCGTTGTTGCTGAGGAATCGACAGCGGACTCGTCCCAGCCGACGCTTCGATAGCGTCGATCTGCCTCCGCAGCAATTTGGCCTCAGCCGTCGTTGCCTCCATGTTCCTCAGGCGGTACGTCAGGCGATCGAATTGACCCATCTCGACCGCGAGTTTTTTCTCGTCCGGCACTGCGACGCCCACGCTGTGGCGCCGCGCGACGAACTGGCAGGCTCCATCGACACGATGGAAACGGCGCTCGCCTCGCACGACATCGGTGAGCGAGCGCGGCTCGTACACGATCCGCTCGGGCGCCAGCCACGCCTGCCACATCGTCGCGGGGAGGTTCCAGTATCGGCCGCCATCGGTCGTAAACAGCAGGTAGTCCTCGTTGAGGCGTACCCAGCGTGCTGGCCGCTCGAACAGCTCGTTGGCTGACTCGAACTTTTCCGCGGCCACGCGCGCGAGGAAGTCGCGGGCTCGCCGGTCCGGCGCCGTCACCCACAGGAACAGGAACGCCCCGATAGCGGCCAGCGCCGCGCCGAGCAGGCAGGCAAGAAGCCAGCGTGGAAGTTTCATGGCCCGGCCCCCTTCCTACGAGGACGCCCCGCTTGACCGCCGATCGCCGTTTGGATTATAAGCGTTAGATCGGTTCTCCCTTACCCGTCGAGACGCCCCCCGAGCCCATGTCCATCGTCGCCGAGCCGAAGGCCACTTTTGCGTTCGTCAGCCTGGGTTGCCCGAAGAACCTGGTGGACTCGGAACGCATGCTCGGGCTGCTTGGCGCCGACGGCTACTGCATCCAGCCGGACCCGGTCGGTGCGGATTTCGTCATCGTCAACACCTGCGGCTTCATCGAGCCCGCGCGCCAGGAGTCGCTGGGCGTTATCCGCGAGATGCTCGAGCTCAAGCGGCAGGGGCAGATTCGCGGCGTGGTTGTGGCCGGCTGCCTGGCCGAGCGGAAGAAGGAGACGCTGCTCGAGGAGCTTCCCGATGTCGACGCCGTCGTCGGCGTGTTCGGCCGCGAGGAGATCACGCGAGTCGTCGAGCGGTTCGTGGGGCGGCTCGACGAGCAGCGCGCGCTGTTTCGCCCGGCGCCCGTGCGCGCGCAGGACGACCGTGCTCGACTCCGCATCACCCCGCGCCACTTCGCATACCTCAAGATCTCGGAAGGGTGCGACCGGCTCTGCACCTTCTGCGCCATCCCGGGCATGCGTGGCAAGCATGTGACCAAGCCGATCGAGCTGGTGGTCGCCGAGGCCGAGGAGCTGGCCCGAGACGGTGTGCGCGAGCTCAACATTGTGGCGCAGGACACGACCTACTACGGCCAGGACCTCTACGGCGATCTGCGGCTGGCCGCGCTCTTGCGTGAGCTCGAGAAGATCCCGAAGCTCCGCTGGATCCGTCTGCTTTACTGCTACCCGCAGGGCTTTAGCGACGAGCTGCTCGCCGTACTGGCTTCATCCTCGAAGATCGTGCCGTACATCGACATGCCGCTGCAGCACATCAACGACCGTGTGCTGCGCCGCATGCAGCGCCGTGTGAACCGCCGCGAGACGGAGCTGCTGATCGAGCGGCTGCGCTGCGAACTCGCCGGCCTCGTGCTGCGCACGACGTTTATCGTCGGCTTTCCCGGCGAGACGGAGGCGGAGTTCGAGGAGCTCGCACGGTTCGTCGCCGACATGCGCTTCGAGCGTGCCGGGGTGTTCGAGTACTCGTACGAACCGGGCACGCCGGCAACTCGCCTGCGCGACCAGGTGGCGGATGCGGTGAAGGCGGAGCGCCGTGCCCGGCTCATGGAGATCCAGCAGCGGGTGGCATTCGACTGGAGCCGGGCTCAGGTGGGCCGCACCGTGGACGTGCTCATCGACGGGCCCGCGGTCCGGCCAGGCGTCTGGCTCGGCCGCAGCTACGCCGACGCGCCCGAGATTGACGGCAGCGTGCAGGTGCTCGGCCGCCGCCTGCGCCCCGGCAGTTTCGTGCCGACGCGGATCACCGAGGCCGACGGTTACGATCTCATCGGCAGGGACGCTCGCGAGTAGCCGCGCGCGGCGAACCGCTTCCGTGCGGGGACCCCATGGTAACCACGTGCCAAGCTGAGGCGCCAGGGAAGGGCACGCCTGTCCTCAACCTGCCGAACCTGCTCACTGTCTCGCGTCTGCTGCTCGCCGCCGTCTTCTTCGTGCTCGCCGATCTCGGCTGGTTCCTGCTCGGCTTCCTTCTCTTCGTCATCGCGGCGAGCACCGACGCGCTCGACGGCTACCTGGCGCGGCGGCGTGGCGAGACCACCACGCTGGGCCGCATCCTCGACCCGTTCGTCGACAAGGTGATTGTGATCGGCGCGTTCGTTTTCTTGCTGCCGATCCCGGACGCCGGGCTCGCCGCGTGGATGGTGACGCTCATCGTGGCCCGCGAGCTGCTCGTCACCGGCCTGCGCAGCTACCTGGAGGGGGAGTCGATCGCGTTTGGCGCCGACTGGGCCGGCAAGTTGAAGATGATCCTGCAGTGCGGGGCGATCGGCTTGGTCCTGCTGCACCTCGCCCTCATCCGCCATGCGGTCTCCGTGCTGCCGCCTGCCTGGAGCGCGGCGCTGCCGGGCTGGCTGGGGTGGCTGAGCACCGTGGCCGTCTGGCTGGCCGTCGCGGCCACCGCGCTGAGCGGCATATCGTACGCCTGGCGTGCCCGGCGGCTCGTCTCGCAGCGCCACCTGGATTGATCCCCCTCACCCCCGCCATCTCGGCCCCTCACCTTTCTCCCCTCGCCCCACGCGTGCCGCCCTCAGGGATCACGGCGGCGTGCGTGGGGAGAGGGGTCGGGGGTGAGGGGTGTCGGCGAGCGGGAGGCCTCCGCTCAGCGCAGGAGCCGCCCCGAACAGATCGCGTGGGAGCGACACCCGTTGGGTGCATGGGACGGCGGCATGCTCAGCGCGCAAAAAAGCCGGCTTCACCGACTGTCTGACTCCGACCAGTCGAGGAAGCCGGCGTATAGGCGCTACCGTTGTGCCGCGGCCGATGCTACCTGCTCGCCGACTCCGCGCGCCCACTCCCGCTCCAGTTCGCCGAAGTTCGCGTAGCCGTACACCCGCTTCAGCTCCAGTTCGTAGTGGCCGGTCTGCAGGCAGCCGGCCAGGAAGTCGACGAACTGCGTGGGGGTGCCGCGGTCGACCAGGAACTGGACGAGCGAGACGCTCTGGGCGTAGAAGGTCCCCCACATGGCGCCTTCGGGATAGTCCGCCATGGTCATGAGCTGGCGTGCCGTGTAGAGCTGGCCGCGGCTGGCCGCCCGCTCGATGTTCCGCAGGTGTGCCAGCTTCTTCTGCTCTGGCTCGGTGAGAACCGCCATCCCTTCGTCGGCCCAGCGGGGCAGGGGGCGGTTCGCGAAGCGGTCGGCCATGACCACGTGCGTGATCTCATGCGGCAGCACCGCGTGCACGACGTCCGGGCCGTCGCGGCGGATGTCGACGCGGCGGCTCTGAATCCGGCCGTGGTCGATGCCGGTCGACGAATGCCCGGGCGACGCGGGGCCCTGTCCGGTGACTTTGGCGTACGCCTCGGCCGAGGAATGGATGAAGATGTCGCATTTGGGCTGCCAATCCGCCTGCGGCAGCTGCCCGAACCACGTGCGGTAGAGTTCGATGCGCGTGCGTTCGGCCACGTCCGCGACCTGGCCGGCGATCGATTCGTCGCTGTAGTGGACGCGGAAGTTCGAGGTTTCGAGCACCTGCCAGCTGCCGGATCGGGAGCGTTGCCAGAGCGCCCGCTTGGCGTCGTCGCCCAGGCCCAGCCCGATGCGCGCGGCGATGCCGGCGAGCAGGTTCGGGCCCGCGGGCTTCCCTTGAGACGCCTCGGGTTCGGTGGCACGGATGACGGCTGGACCGGTCGGCAGCGGCGGCTCGACCCGCGTGCTGCGCTGGTGCGCGATCTGGAGCAACGAGTGCGCATACTCGTTCGACGGGATCATCTCCAGTATGGAGCGGATCTCCGCCTCGATGCGGGCCCAGTCGGCGGCCGAATCGGGCGCGCGGTTCATGTCGTTCACCACGGCGCAGAGCCGGCAGTACGCCCAGCGCTCCGTGGCATCGTTCAGCGAGTTCGGTGCGGCACGGTGCGCCTCCTCGTAGAGTTCCTTGGCCTCGACGTACCGTTGTGCCCGGAAGAGTGCGTCGGCGCGTGTGAGGTGGTTTGAGTCCGGCGGGTCCGCGTTGCCGCGCCTTGCCGCAGGCCGATCGGCGGGGTGTGCCTGACGCAGCTTGGCGGAGGGGGCGGCGGCGGGCGGCTCCGCGGCCGCCGCCGCGGACCGCACGGGTGGACCGGACGGGTCGCCGCGGCGTGGCGCGGCAGTCGCCGCCGGGGGATCGTCCGGGGCGGGCTCGGCGGGGCGGGCCGCGTCGCGATGGTGCGCCGCCGCGTCCTGCGGGTGCGCCGGGGCGCGGCTGCCCGCACCCTGCTCGGGACGCTCTTCGAGGAACCGCAGGCGGTCGAGGTACTTCTGGGCGGTCTTCCGGTCGCCGTTGGCGACCAGGTTGCGGATCTCGCGGCGGTACGCGCGGCGCAGCAGCACGAGCACGTCGTCGCTGCCGCGCGCGTCGGGCAGCACCCGTTCCAGGCTGGTGATTGCGGCGGCGTAGTCGCCCTTGTCGATCGATTCCTCGGCCCGGCGGAGCGTCGGGGAGAAGTCCGCCGCCGCGGCCGCCGCGGCCGCCAGGACGACCGTGACGATTGCCCGGCGCACGTCCGTGCTACGCATGGTTCACCTCGTCGTCATCCGTGTGCGGACGCGTGCCGAGCGAGAACGGTCTGCGAAGGGGGCGAACCGCGACGCGGGGCAGGCCGGAGTCGGCCGCCCGAGTGGAAGCCGGAGACGGTGGGTCGCGGGACGTCTCGGGGTCGCGGTGGCGAGGCGACGGGGGCGCCGCCGAATCCATTCGGCTCGGATCACGTCCATGTGGGTCCCGGGTCGGCCGGCGACGCGTGAGCGTCGCGGCGGCCCACGAGTAAGGTTTGCCTAATCGGCCCGACCCGTACGGCAATCGCGCGTGCCGCGATCGCCCGATCGGGCAAGGGCGACGCATTATGCCGAGCGTGCGCGGAAGGGTCAAGCCGTCTCTGGCGTGATGGCCGGCAGCGGCTACTCGAGCTGCGCGAGGAGCGCGCTCATCTCCTCCGCGGCGTGCGTATTGGACTGCGCGCGGGCCGCGGCGATGCCGCGGCGCAGCTGATCGGCGGCCTCGCTCGGCGCGCCCCGTTCGATCTCTATGCGGGCCGCCTGGAAGTACGCGGGGATATATCCCGGCTGGTCCGCGATGAGCCTTCCGAGCACCTTTACGGCCTCGTCCGTGTTCCCCTCCTTGGCCAGCTCCATCGCCAGCCCGAAGCGCAGGAACGGGTCGGCGGGATCGATGGCGAGCATCTCTTCGAGCATTTTTCGGCGGGATTTTTCGAGCATAACGACAAAGCTAACGAAGCGACGAATTCGTTGTCAACGAATCGCTCGCTTCGGTACTGGGTCAGGTTGGCGGGTTACCCGCCCGGTCCCCCCTTGCTAAGGGGGGGGAAGCGGGGGGGTCGTTCTTCCAACGGACCCAGTACCCCCGCTTCGGACGGCAAGGCTTAACACCATCACCCGGCGCGCGCACGCGTTCGGATCGGTCGGCCACTCGGGCGGGGTTGTGCGGGGGCTGTGGGACGCGCGAGTAATCGCGACCGTGCACGCCGCCCCGCTGCGCTGAACTCGGGACGCCTCAAGGTGATCGGGAACAATCGCCGAATATCAGCACTGACTGAGTCTGCGGTGCTGTTAACTCTGCGCTCCCAGGCCTCGCCTATGCACCACCCCCGAACGCTCCGCCTCGTTCCGCTCGCCTGCCTCGCGCTCGCCCCGTTCGTCGCCGGCCGCCCAACACTGGCCAGCAGCCAACGCCGGACCCCGATCGTGGCTGCCGTCCAGAAGGCGCAGCCCGCGGTCGTCAACATCTCCAGCGAGAAGACCGTCGCGGGCCGCAACGGATGGACCAACGACCCCAACGAGCCGCAACGCGTCAACGGCATGGGCAGCGGCGTGATCGTCGATGAACGCGGCTACATCGTGACCAACGCCCACGTCGTGGACAAGGTGACAAGCCTGCGCGTGCGGCTGGCCGACGGCGCCGTGCACAGCGCCACCACCATCGCCATGGACCGCGCCACCGACCTGGCGCTGCTCAAGATCGAGCCGGGCAAACCGCTGGCGACGATCCCGATGGGAACGTCGAGCGACCTCATGATCGGCGAGACGGTGATCGCGGTCGGCAACGCCTACGGCTACGAGAATACCGTGACGCGTGGCGTCGTCAGCGCGATCAACCGCACCGTCCGGCTCAACGACGAGATGACCTACTATGACCTGATCCAGACCGACGCCAGCATCAACCCGGGGAACTCGGGCGGCGCGCTGCTCAACATCGACGGCGATCTGGTGGGCATCAACGTGGCGATCCGCGCCGGCGCCCAGGGCATCAGCTTCGCGATCCCGGTCGACACCGTGCGGCGCGTGACGGCCGGCATGCTCAACATCCAGCGGCTGAGCCACGCCTGGCACGGCGTCGAGTACCGAGAGATCCCGGACCCGGCGAGCGACCGCATCGATGTGGCCGTGCAGCGCGTGCAGGGGCCCGCTCAGAAGTGCGGGTTCCAGGCGGGCGACCAGGTGCTCCGCGTCGGCGACGCTCAGATTCGCAACGCGATCGACTTCGAACGCAGCTTCCTGGGCAACCGGCCGGGCGATCACAAGCTCG